>NZ_JBNJOI010000008.1:0-196339 GCF_050113675.1 Vibrio sp. TRT 21S02 | reverse complement strand
AGGGAAGACGCTCATCTTCTTTGTAACGCTGTGAATACTCTGGCTGCGATTGAATGCCCAATCCTATCGCCGCTTTGTTGGCCTCTGCATATGTCGAATACCAAGGCCGCTTTTCTTTATCCAGAAAACTAAACCAATCAACCCAATCATTGGCATAAACCTGATTTGGACTCGAGGGAAGACGCTCATCTTCTTTGTAACGCTGTGAATACTCTGGCTGCGATTGAATGCCCAATCCTATCGCCGCTTTGCTTGCTTGATTTATAGTTTTGTAGAATTTTTTCATCAGTGAGTGCTTCTCATTTGCTCACGAACCTCGTCGTCAGTAGGTTTTAAGTAGACTAAACAACTATCAGGGCTTTTATGATGCATCGCTTTTTGAATTTCTAGCTGAGAGAAGCCGCTCTTACTTAGTCTATATCCATAAGAGTGTCGATGGGCATGGGGGGTAGTACCTAACTGTTTAGAAGGTTTAAGACCTATTCGTTGAACAGCTCTGTAGTACTTTTGATTGAAATTTTTTTTACTCTCAGGGTTACCTTTTGAGTTAACAAATAGGAAAGGAGAGTCTGAAGCTGATTTAGTCGAAAGGTATTTTTGCAGTAAACGAGTGAAATCAACGGCCTTACTTGCGGGATAAAACATGACGTCAAAGGAAAGATTGCGATTCGTAAGCAAAGGGCCTTTCCAGCCAGCGTAGAGTCTATGGCTTCTCGAATACTCATTCCGTGGATTCAGTCGGTATGTATTAGCCAAGTATTCGTTTCGTTTACTGAAATGTTCATCTGGAGACTTTCCATCGCTAGGATGGAAAACCGATATAAGCGCTGAACCTGATTGTGGATCTATCGATATATCATTGGTATATATATGGAAACACTCTGACAATCGTAGCCCACCAAAATGCATCAACATTACGATTAACTGACTACCATAATCCGGCTCTCCTGAAGCAGAAACAAACCCGTGCAAAAGTAAGTCTTCAATTCTATCTTCTGGAAAGCGATACACCGCTTCGATATCGACTAGATGCCTCTCAGGTCCCCGAATCTTTCTAACAGCTGAGAATTGCTGTCGGGACGGTTTCGCTAAATGATTCAGAAAGCTACGACTGTGCCTCCTGTAGTAAGCACACCATTGCAAGCGTTCTTCTGCATGATTGGCCTTTCTCAAGGGATTTAGCTTTGGTAAATCAGTACCATGAATAGTGTCTAAGTAGTCGCAGTAATCAGTAATATGACGAAGAAGAACATTCACGTCTTCATTGCTTCGAGGAGACCAGAATAGCCCAGAGCAATCTTGCCCGTCTTGAATAGTTCCGAACTGTAACGCTTCAATAAAAGCTCTTAGTAGATCTGTAGCGGATGAGAAGCTTGATACTAGGCGCTCTATGAACTTTAAAAGAAGCTCTACAGCGAAAGTATTGCGCTCAAGCCACGACTGAGATTTGTAGCGATTATCATGCAAAAATCTCAAATGAGAAATCAGCAAACCACTTTCAGTAAAAAGCGCTGGAAAGTGAAACGTGGGCCGGCCTTTACCAGCTATGTAGTTCACTCCACGCTTTATAACGAAGCTCATTTCTTAGTTTGTTCTAAGTAGTCATGCCCCCCAGACCAACTCTTGTCGTAATAGGCAGTCATACTTATAGCTAGATGCTTCGACTGCTGTTTATTCTTACATTCCCGATCATCACTATCGGAGAGTCGACCACTGCTCTCCAAAAACTCACGCCAACTCGTCCATTGCTTGTCATAGTTCATAGGTCACCTCAAATACTAAGGAATTCTTAACATACTACTTAGTATATAGTTGATGGTTCTCACTAATTCAAATGACTCAACCACAAAAAGAGGCTAGCTCAATATCAGATATTTATAGGTAGTAGTGCAGCTATTAGTACGTTCATAAGAGTAGTACTAATACCAATATAACAAAAAACGTCTGCGTGAAATTGACCGTCGGGTTCGTTATCTGCGTAAGCGTTTGGAGCAAGTTAAAGTAGTCGATTATTCATCGCAACAAGAAGGCAAAGTCTTTTTTGGTGCATGGGTGGAAATTGAGAATGAAGCCGGTGAAACTAAACAGTTTCGTATTGTTGGCCCCGATGAAATTTATGGCGATGCGAAAGGATATATCTCAATTGATTCGCCAATGGCTCGAGCATTGCTGAAAAAAGAAGTCGATGAAGAATTCGTCGTCCGCACCCCAGAAGGTGAAAAAGAGTGGTTTGTAAATAGCATTCGCTATCACGCTGACTAGAAATCCTACCGATTTGTCCCCATATACCCAAATAACCTCGCCCAGCGGGAGCTCATTTCGAGGTCACTTTGGGTATATAGACATGTAAAAAATCAAACAACAAAGAGATCCCACGGATGAGCCAAGCTATCTGTAATTTGATTGCGCAAGAGCTGAATGTACGCCCTGAGCAAGTTAACGCTGCTGTGACCCTGATTGATGATGGTAATACAGTGCCATTTATTGCCCGTTACCGTAAAGAAGTCACGGGGGGTCTGGATGATACCCAACTGCGTAACCTCGATAGTCGCTTGTCCTATCTACGTGAGTTGGATGAACGTCGTCAAACGATTCTCAAATCCATCCAAGATCAGGGCAAACTGAGCCCAGAACTTGAAGCAGAGATTCATTCTGCTGACAGCAAAACCCGCTTAGAAGATTTATACCTACCTTACAAACCAAAGCGACGTACCAAAGGCCAAATAGCGATTGAAGCGGGGTTGGAGCCTTTGGCTGACAAATTGTGGAATGAACCACAAACTGAGCCAGAAATCGAAGCGGAAAAATACATTGATGGTGATAAAGGTATCGCGGATAGCAAGGCTGCACTGGATGGGGCTCGTGCCATCATCATGGAGCGTATTGCTGAAGACGCTAACTTGCTTGAGAAAATTCGTCATCATTTGAATCGTAATGCTGAATTGGTTTCGCGTGTCGTGGATGGCAAAGAGCGTGAAGGCGAAAAATTCAAAGATTACTTTGAGCATAATGAAGCGTTAAGCAAAGTCCCGTCACACCGTGCCCTTGCAATGCTACGTGGTCGTAACGAAGGTTTTCTGACGCTGGCGATGAATGCTGATCCTGCGCAAGAAGAGAGTGTTCGTCAGTCGTACTGCGAAACCATTATTGCGGATCACTATGGTGTGACGCTTAGCAGTGCCCCTGCGGATGCTTGGCGTAAGCAGGTGATCAGTTGGGCATGGCGCATCAAAGTTTCGATGCACATGGAAACCGAACTCATGGGGGCGATGAAAGAGCGCGCTGAAATTGAGGCGATAGAAGTTTTTGCCACCAACCTGAAAGACTTATTGATGGCCGCGCCCGCAGGCCCTCGTGCTACATTAGGTCTTGATCCTGGTTTACGTACAGGCTCAAAAATAGCGGTAGTGGACTCTACCGGTAAAGTGTTAGTGACCGAAACCATCTACCCACACCCACCACAAAACCAATATGACAAAGCCGCGCAAGTGGTGGACCAACTGGTGCGTAAGTTCAATGTGGATCTGATCGCGATTGGTAATGGTACGGCTTCACGCGAAACCGACAGTTTTGTTGCTGATCTGATCAAACGCGGCAACCTGAAGGTGCAAAAAATTATGGTCAGTGAAGCGGGGGCATCAGTGTATTCTGCCTCTGAGCTTGCAGCGAAAGAGTTCCCGAATATGGATGTGTCACTGCGTGGCGCGGTGTCCATTGCACGCCGCTTGCAAGATCCACTGGCTGAGCTAGTGAAAATCGATCCGAAATCCATCGGTGTAGGCCAATATCAGCATGATGTTAGCCAATCAATGTTAGCTAAACGCCTTGATGCGGTTGTGGAAGACTGTGTAAACGCTGTGGGTGTAGATGTGAATACCGCTTCGCCTGCGTTGCTAACACGTGTTGCTGGGCTGTCGAGTACCCTTGCTCAAAACATTGTTGACTACCGTGATGAACACGGCCGATTTGAAGCGCGTACGACATTGAAAAAAGTCGCTCGCCTTGGCCCGAAAGCGTTTGAGCAGTGTGCGGGCTTCTTACGTATCATGGATGGCAAAAATCCTCTGGATGCATCGTCTGTACACCCAGAAGCGTACCCAGTCGTCAAAGCGATTTCTGAAAAGAATAGCAAGGACATTAAATCGCTAATTGGCGACAGTGATTTCCTACGTCGTTTACATGCGGTTGATTACACCGATGAGACGTTTGGTGTTCCAACGGTCACTGACATCATCAAAGAGCTGGATAAGCCGGGACGTGACCCTCGCCCTGAATTTAAGACCGCTACCTTTGCTGATGGTGTGAATGAGGTCTCTGATCTTGAACCCGGCATGGTACTCGAAGGTGTTGTGTCTAACGTTGCTAACTTTGGTGCGTTTGTTGATATTGGCGTTCACCAAGATGGCTTGGTGCACATTTCTGCACTGTCAGATCGTTTTGTTTCCGATCCGCGTGAGGTCGTGAAAGCTGGTGATGTGGTGAAAGTGAAAGTGATGGAAGTGGATGTGCAGCGCAAACGGATTGGTTTGTCGATGCGTTTAACTGATGAACCGGGCCAAGATAACCGAGCGCAACGCAGCTCTGCACCGCGTAGTCCGTCACGTAACCATAGTGGTGGTCAGCGTCGTCGCGAAGAGCCGCAACAGAGCAGCGCCATGGGCGGTGCATTTGCAGCGGCATTTGCCAAAGCAAAACGTTAATAGGCCTTTTGAAAAAGTAAAAAAATACCCACTTAGTTAAGTGGGTATTTTTATTTTCGGCATACTCCGCAAACTGCGGAGACTACAATACCGCAATTACCTCTGATGGAACGTTTGGGGCAACCGCATGGCCATAATGATATTTGATCACCGTTCGCCTGCGCGCCATTTTTCCCTCAGTTATCGCTGCATCGATTATGCGCCTGGGTAACCGAAAGCGCATCGCGTAGCCTTTCCCCTGATGTTTACTGTAACTGTCCAGTGCCAGCAGACTGAAGAGCCGTTCCAGTGCATCGGTTGGGTCTTCATGATAAGCGTGACGGACTCCTGGGTCATGTTCCGTCTCGTAGCCGGGGTGCTCCGACGGATCCCATGAAGACTGTTTGCGCCGCTTATCGTCTGATTTTACCTTTCGTTCAGCGTTTGTTTTTGCCAATGCGACTGTCGGGGTGACAGGTTCGCGAACGCGATTGTCGCGTGCGGCCTGCTCCGTTTGCACATTAACCGATGGGGCGATAAGTGGCACACTAACATTCGTCGGTGACACGATCATCGTCGAGACCTCCTCAGTATCGCCCATGCCAGTTGAAAGCTGTTACACACTTCTGACTGGTTACCATCTCTATCGACTGTACTGGTCAAAAATTTAGCGATTATTATTAATAAAGTTTATTTTGCGTACGTCGTCTAGTTTTAACTGTATGAATAAAATCTGGTTTTTATCATTAATTTTTTAATGCAAAAGCGACAATTTGCTGACAGAAATGTTCGGCTTCAGTCATGAAGGGAGCATGAGAAGATTCACTAAATACGTATTGTTCACTTTGAGGTAAATAATCGGTCAGATCAGATGCGACCTTAAGTGGAACGAGGCCGTCTAGGCGACCGTACATACGCAACACGGGAATGTGGATCTGTTGAAGCTGGTGGCGTAAATCGACGTTAGCCAGAATGTGTAGCCCGGCTAACAGCGAATCAGGGTTGGGAGATGGGCGAGATAACACCGCTTGTTTTAGCTGTTTGACGTCTTTTCTGGCTGATGGACTGCCCATGGCCTGTAGCGCCATAAATCGCTCGATAGTCAGCTGGAAGTCATCCACTAACTGTTCGGTAAAGGCACTCAAGACATTGGGTTGAATACCTCGCCATGGCCTATCTGCGGCAAATTTAGGTGAACTGGCGACGGTGATCAGTTTGTCAATTCGCTCTGGATGGTGCAAGGCAATATAGGTGGCAAGTAAGCCCCCTAAAGACCAGCCAAGCCAAATCGCGTGCTTCGGAGCCTCTGCTAGCACCTGTTCCGCCATCTCATGCAAATTGTCAGCATGAGTGTGATTGCTGTGACCATAACCGGGCAAGTCAACCACATGAACACGGAAATGAGCACTTAATGCTTCAGCGGTTTGATGCCAGACGGCGCCATTCATCCCCCAACCGTGGATCAACACCAAATCGGGACCATCACCCATTACATCCCAAAATAATGATGCGGCACTCTTCACGCTTTCTGTCACTTTAATCATCCTTTGCTCATCCTGGGGGCATCACAATAAAACATCGCCCATTTATGAAGAGCCCCATGTTAACGGATTGGTTACGGAAAAACATCGTTTCACACTGGGTGAGAAGCTGTGATTTATGCCACCTCCCCGCGGAAGACAGTCAGCAAGCCTTTTGCTTACATTGCTCGCAATATATTGCGCCAATTCCGCGTTGTGACCGATGTGGCTTGCCGATGCCAGAATCGGTTGAGGCATGCGGGACATGTCTGGCGGAGCCTCCCCCTTGGCAGAGGCTTTATTGCGTATCTGATTATCGTCCACCGCTTTCTGGCTACATTCATCGACTGAAGTATCAAAAGCATTTTCACCAAGCAAAGCCACTCGCACAGTGGTTAGCTGGCCGAATTGAACAACCCGCGCCATTAATTACCAGTGTGCCACTGCATTGGAAGCGACAGTGGTGGCGTGGTTACAACCAGAGCGAGTTGTTAGCAAAATCTCTGGCGACAGAGTTAACATTGAACTACCGAGTGCTGTTTCGTCGCATTGAGGCAACCAAGCCACAGCAAGGAATGGACAAAGCCGATCGCGTGCGAAATCTGCGTCATGCCTTTGTGTTAAATGGCCTTCCGTTAGCCAAACATATTGCGATTGTTGATGATGTGGTCACCACAGGCAGTACGGTGTATCAATTATCTCGATTACTGCTTGAAGCTGGCGTTGAAAGGGTTGATATTTACTGTGTCTGCCGCACTCTTGCTCCATCGGATCTCGTTTAATGTCAAAAAGGCTAGATCTCAGATTTCACAAGAGTAGAATGGTGAACAAATAGCCTACAAATTCACTCAGGTATTGGTCGTGTCAAATATAATTACTATTTCAGAATCTGCCCAAGAGCACTTTGCTAACCTGCTGTCACAACAGCCAGAAGGGACTAACATCCGTGTATTCGTTGTGAATCCGGGAACTCAAAACGCAGAATGTGGCGTTTCTTACTGTCCACCAGAAGCCGTTGAAGCCACGGATACAGAGTTGGCATTTAATGGTTTTTCTGCTTACGTTGATGAGCTTAGTCTTCCATTTTTAGAAGATGCAGAAATTGACTACGTGACAGATAAAATGGGTTCTCAGCTTACATTGAAAGCCCCAAATGCGAAGATGCGTAAAGTGGCAGATGATGCCCCATTAGTCGAGCGTGTTGAGTATGCGATTCAGACTCAAGTTAACCCACAGCTTGCAGGTCATGGTGGTCACGTTAATCTGATGGAAATTACTGAAGACGGTGTTGCGATTGTGGCATTTGGTGGTGGCTGTAATGGCTGCTCGATGGTGGATGTGACGCTAAAAGAAGGGATTGAGAAAGAGTTACTGCAACAGTTTGAAGGTGAATTGACCGCAGTACGTGATGCAACTGAGCATGATCGCGGTGAGCACTCTTACTACTAATCGTGATGAAAAGGTTGGCCAAGCGCCAACCTTTTTGTTTTCTCGATAACCACTATGGAAAAAATTCCGCTTCCAGACTGCATTCTTTTCTTTTCAACGTCCTCATCTTTCTCATATATTAGGAATCTTCCCCCTCAAGCTTAGGAGTGAGCGCGTGAGCAAAAAAGCGTTACCAGCAATTCTGGCGAAACAAACTGTCGCTCAATCAAAACTGTTTGCTATTGAAGCGCTGGATTTGCAATTTAGTAATGGTGTTGAGCGCACTTACGAACGAATGAAACCCAGTGGTCGCAATGCTGTCATGATGGTGCCAGTCACAGCACAAGGTGATTTATTACTGGTTCGTGAATATGCCGCTGGAACGGAGCGCTATGAGCTGGGTTTTCCTAAAGGCTTAATTGATGAAGGGGAAAGTGCAGAACAAGCTGCCGATCGAGAGTTGAAAGAAGAGATTGGCTTTGGCAGTCGTAAGCTTACCCCACTCAAACAAGTGATTTTAGCGCCGTCTTATTTTTCCAGTAAAATGACCTTGTTCATTGCTGAAGAACTATACTCAGAACAGTTAGAGGGTGATGAGCCCGAACCACTAGAAGTGATCCGCTGGCCTCTGGCTCAAGCAGAAGAATTACTCACCCACCTCGATTTTTGCGAAGCACGCAGTATCACTGCGTTATTATTGGCTCTGCGTACTTTAAAATAATAATTCCGGGCTAAGGATGTAACCATGTCAACGACCCAAGATTTATCGCCTCTATTACCCGCAGTGATTGAAGTTGCTCGTTCTGCGGGACAATTAATTCTCGATATTTATGAGAACAAGCAATACGAAGCTTATACCAAGAGTGATGAAACTCCTGTGACAAGTGCGGATATTGCAGCACACAAATTAATTGTTGATCGACTGACAGAGCTGACACCAGATATCCCGGTATTATCCGAAGAAGCCGCTGAGATCAGCTTAGCGCAACGAGGCGAATGGGAGCGTTACTGGTTAGTGGACCCATTGGATGGCACTCAGGAATTTATCGCTCGCAGTGGCGATTTTGCCACCATCATTGCGCTAATTGAACATAACCGTCCTGTGATGGGCGTGGTGTATGCTCCGGTATCTGGTGTCACGTATTACGCTTATCACGGTAAAGGGGCGTGGAAAATTCCAGATATGAGTGAAAGCCTTGCCATTGAGACGCATAAACATGGTGGGGAAGGGAACCCGATTACAATTGCGATCAGTCGTCGCCAAGACATCAATAGTGTCACCAGTCGTATGAGCAGTGCGTGGAACTATGATTTAGTGCCATTGGGTTCGGCGGCATTAAAAGCTTGTTTGGTGGCAGAAGGCGCGGTGGATTGTTATGTGCGGCTTGGTCCTACAGGGGAATGGGATACTGCCGCGACACAATGTATTGTGGAAGAAGCGGGTGGACGTATTTTGAGTACTCAGTTAGCACCGCTGTCGTACAATGAGCGAGAAACGCTGGAAAACCCCAACTTTATTGTCTTAGGGGATGAGCGTTTACCTTGGGATACGATCTTACAAGTGAAAGATTAATAGGAGCGAATGAGGCTCTTAAGCTTTCGAATACACATCTCGGTTGCCTAACCAACGGTCAATGATCATCGTTGCGTTGGTTGGGTAATGATCATGAATATGGCGCGCAATGCGCTGAACTTCGGGAATTAAGCGCTGATCTCGAACCAAATCTGCGATTTTAAAATCAGCCATCCCCGTTTGCTTGGTACCCAATAATTCTCCGGGGCCTCGGATCTCTAAATCTTTTTGCGCAATTACAAAGCCATCATTGCTCTCTCGTAGCACGCTCAGGCGTTTTTGAGCGGTTTTCGATAGCGGAGCATGATAAAGCAAGACACAGTGGCTAGCGACGCTGCCACGCCCAACACGCCCACGCAGTTGATGCAACTGTGCGAGACCAAGACGCTCAGGATTTTCGATGATCATCAGGCTGGAATTAGGGACATCAACCCCCACTTCAATCACGGTTGTCGCTACTAAGAGATGTAGCTCATTGTCTTTGAATGCTTGCATCACCGCTTGCTTTTCTGTGGGTTTCATCCGGCCGTGCACCAAACCAATTTTGACATCTGGAAGCTTTCTTTGTAGCTCTTCGGCAGTATCGGCTGCCGCCTGAGCTTCTAATACTTCAGATTCATCGATCAGTGTACAGACCCAATATGCTTGCTTGCCTTCATTGAGACATGCGTGACGTATACGGTCAACGATGTCATCACGCTTAGTATCGGGGATAGCCACGGTTTGAATTGGTGTTCTTCCCGGTGGAAGTTCATCAATGACAGAGGTTTCCAAGTCGGCGTAAGCGGTCATGGCTAAGGTTCGAGGAATTGGGGTTGCTGTCATGATCAATTGATGAGGGTAAGCACCTTGTTTCGCTCCTTTTTCACGCAGTTCTAGGCGTTGGTGTACCCCAAAGCGGTGCTGCTCATCGATGATCACTAAAGCTAAATGGCAGAACTCCACATGTTCTTGGAAAAGCGCGTGCGTACCGACCACCATTTGCGCTTCACCAGAAGCAATACGAGCCAGTTCGGCTTCTTTGGCTTTTCCTTTGAGTTTTCCTGCAAGCCAACCCACTTGTATACCCATGCTTTCAAACCATGCGGTAAAGTTAATCACGTGTTGTTCTGCTAACAGCTCTGTCGGGGCCATAAGAGCAACTTGGTAGCCGTGTTGTATTGCTCGTAGGGCAGCCAGCGCCGCAACAAGTGTTTTTCCAGAGCCGACATCACCTTGCACCAGGCGCATCATTGGGTGCGGCTTTTCTAAATCAGCTTCAATTTCTTGCACCACGCGTGCTTGGGCATTGGTTGGGGAAAACGGAAGCTGCGCGAGTAATTGCTGCTTAAAACTATCAACGGCGGCAAGTGGAAGTGCGTTATCTTGCTGTCCTTTGCTGCGAACAGCCAACATCGAAAGGTTTTGTGCAAGTAACTCTTCCATTATCAAGCGAATTTGTGCTGGATGCTTACCTTCATCAAATGCTTCCAAGTCAATCTCTGGTGAAGGTCGATGGATGATATGCAAAGCTTGCGATAATGTCAGCTGATGGGGATAAAGCCCGTCAGGCAGTAGCTCTTGTACCGCTGATTTATCCAGTAAGTCCAATGCCTGATCGGTTAAATTGCGCAGCGTAATTTGGCGCAAACCATCGGTCGTAGGATAAACGGGAGTCAGGCTTTGTTCGACATCAGGCTTTTGCTGCGCAGCATAGAATTTGTAATCGGGGTGGATGATCTCAAGACCCATCCCTCCACGTTTAATTTCACCGTAAGCGTGAACTAACTTCCCTTGGGCAAAATTGTTCTTCATTGCTGCGGTAAAATTGAAAAAGCGTAGGGTAATGGTGCCATTTCCATCACTGAGCTTGACCGTGAGCATTTTGCGCTTGCCAAAGAGGGTATCTACGCTCATTACTTTGCCTTGGACCGCTGCCCAAAGACCAGCATGGAGTTTAGCAATTGGATAGATGCGAGTGCGATCTTCATATCGTAGTGGTAAGTGAAACAGAAGATCTTGAACCGTATTGAGCCCCACTTTTGCCAGCTTTTCCGCCACCTTGGCGCCAACACCAGAAAGTGAAGTCAGTGGGATCGCAGATAATAGCTGGGACATAAGAGGCTCGTTAGGTGACAAATGATGTCAGATAGTTAACCATCTGGCTGTGTTTTTGTACAGTAAAAAGTCGTGGGCTAAATGTAGGGAAATCGTGTTGAGGTGCCCAGTTTATCGCACTGGGCACAAAGGTGTGATTAGGCTTTTTGCATCTCTTGCCACCACGCTTCGTCGGCGACGATTTGCCCGTTTTCATCCAATGGTGGATAAGGTAGACCTTTGCGTTTGGCAACCTTAGCCAGTACCGGATGACCACGTTCAAAAAGAGTTCGATGGATCACCGCTTCAGGTAGTGCACTTTTTTCGCAATCATACATACCAGCAGCTTCGCGTTGGCGCTGTGCCTCATATAAGATCACTGCACTAGCCACTGAAACATTGAGGGATTGAACCATACCGATCATTGGGATGATGATGTCTTGGTCGGCGAGTTTCTTCGCTTGTTCAGATGCGCCAATTTTTTCACTGCCAAGGATCACGGCTGTCGGCTTGGTATAGTCGATTTGACGAAAGTCGACTGCGGTATCGGATAAATTAGTCACCAATACCTGCATCCCTTGCTCTTTTAGAGTGTGGATTGCGGTTTCAATGGTGTCATGGGTTTCAACTTCAACCCAATTGCGTGCACCTGCAGACGTGTGGCTCAGAGTACGCATTTCGTTCGGCCAGACGGCATGAACTTTGTGCAAACCAGTCGCATCTGCTGTGCGGATCACGGCTGAAACATTGTTTGGCTTGTGCACTTCTTCAAGGCACAGTGTTAAATCAGTTTGGCGTGTTTTCAACACCTGTTGAATACGGTTATAGCGTTCTAAATTCATAACAAATCGAATAAAACAAAATGCCCTTGATGGTTATCAAGGGCATGAATGAACATTGAATGGTTAGTTCTTACGGCGTCGTACCCTCAGAGTCTGAGGCATCGCTTTGATCTTACGGATGATACGAGCGAGATGGACGCGGTCTTTGGTCGTCAACAACACGGTTACCGTATACAAACGTCCGTCGCGTTCTTCGGTCGATAAACCATGAATGTTAGAGCCTGTTTTTGAGATCACATTGGTGAGCTCAGCCAGTGCCCCCTGACGATTTTGGACATCAATCTTAAGCTCAGTGATGAACTCTTGATCGTATTCGTCTGACCATTCTACCGCCATGTACTTGTCCGGCTCTTTTTGATAGCCACGGACATTTGGACAGGTTTCACGGTGAACTACTAATCCTCGACCAGGAGAGACATGCGCGATGATGTGATCATCTGGAATCGGATGACAGCAGTTGGCAAAAGTCAGCAATATGCCTTCTGCACCACGGATTGGCAGCTTTTTCTTTGGCTTACTGTTGCTAGAAACCACTTCGGTCAGCTCTTCAACATCGCCCAGTAAACGACGAGCAATCACGATGCTCATCAATTCGCCCAAGCCGATATCTGCGAGTAGATCGTCGACACTGTCCACTTTCAACTCAGCCAGTACATGCTGAATATTCTCTTCGCTAATATCTGACAGCGAGAGATCACCGAGTGCATGGTTGAGCAAGCGGCGGCCAAGCGTTGTCGATTCTTCGCGACGCATCGTTTTCAGAACCTGACGGATCTTAGTACGGGCACGTGAAGTCACGACATAGTTCAGCCATGCTGCATTTGGTCTCGCGCCCGGTGCACTGATAATTTCGATCGTCTGACCGTTTTTCAGTGCTTTACTCAATGGGTACGGATTGCGATCAACACGAGCGCCAACACAGGTACTACCTACGTCAGTGTGTACGGCATAGGCAAAATCTACGGCAGTCGCGCCAACGGGTAGTTCGACGATGCGGCCTTTTGGTGTGAAGACGTAAATCTCATCTGGGAACAGATCAGATTTTACGTTTTCGATAAACTCAAAAGAGTTACCAGCACTTTGCTGCAATTCCAACAGGCTCTGCATCCAGCGCTGAGCTTTCACTTGAGCGGTTGTGCCAGTGCGCTCACCATTGCCTTTGTAAGACCAGTGAGCAGCCACCCCTTTATCCGCCATTTGATCCATGTCTTCGGTACGAATTTGTACTTCGACAGGTACGCCGTGAGGGCCAACCATAGAGGTGTGAATCGATTGATAACCATTTGCTTTCGGTACCGCAATGTAGTCTTTCATACGACCCGGACGTGGTTTGTACAAGCTATGAACTTGACCAAGCACGCGATAGCAGGTGTCTGCATCTTCAACCACAACACGAAACGCATAGATGTCCATAATGGTATGGAAACGCTGCTCTTTGGTTTTCATCTTGTTGTAGATGGAATACAGGTTTTTCTCACGACCAAATACACGTGCTTTCAGGCCAACTTCTTCTAATCGGCCCTCGATTTCATCGTGAATACGCTGGATCATCTCTTTTCGGTTACCACGTGCGGCTCTAACAACCTCTTTCAACACGCGATAGCGATTGGGATATAGGGCTTCAAAACCAAGTTCTTCGAGCTCAGTTTTGATGTTGTGAATACCTAAGCGGTGTGCAAGTGGTGAGTAGATTTCCAGCGTTTCTCTGGCGATACGACGTTTTTTGTCGGGGCGTAGTGCACCCAATGTGCGCATATTGTGCGTACGGTCAGCCAGTTTGATCAGGATAACGCGAATGTCTTGCACCATGGCAAGGACCATCTTGCGGAAGTTTTCTGCTTGGGCTTCTTTACGATCGCGGAACTTCAGTTTGTCTAGTTTGGAAACACCATCGACCAATTCAGCAACGGTAGAACCAAATTGGTCTTCCAGCTCTTCTTTGGTGACTTCGGTATCTTCAATGACATCATGAAGTAGGGCGGCTTGTAGCGTTTCGATATCAAGGCGCATTTCGGCCAGAATTCGAGCGACGGCTACGGGATGGATAATATAGGGTTCACCGCTAGAACGGGTTTGACCCTCGTGCGCGTTTTCCGCTACCACATAAGATTGACGCAGAGCCTCAATTTGAGGCTCTGTAAGGTATTCTTGGGCAACGTCTTTGAGACTATCGAATAGATACAAATTATAGGCCCGGGAGTGTGTTGAATCGAATTAACGATGGCCGCGTGCGATGCTGCTTACTGCAGCAAGCTCAGCCGCTTCTTGCTCTTGTTGCTCCTGGCGCTCACGAGCGTCTAGGATTTCTTTAGTGATCAGACCTTCTTCGATCTCACGTAGAGCGATAACCGTTGCTTTATCGTTCTCTTCTGGCACCAGTGAATCTTTACCGCCAGTTTGCATTTGACGAGCGCGGCGTGCCGCAATTAGAACTAGGTCGAAACGGTTGCCAACTTTTTCAACAGCGTCTTGAACAGTTACGCGTGCCATGAGGACTCCAAATTAGTTAACTAAAATTTTGAATGACGAGAAAGTATACAGCCTAACGCCTTTATATTCTAGCGCTTAGGTGACTTCCAATTAGGTACTGTGTGCTTATTCAGCCAGCAATGCGTCAAGCATGCCTTTATATTTAGCAGCTTGTTTATCTTGCTTCAATCTTTCTGCGCGAATGATTGCTTTAAAATCCATTAATGCCGTATCGAAATCATCATTAATAATGACGTAATCGTACTCACCATAGTGAGAAATTTCAGATTTCGCTTCTGACATACGTTTTGCTATCACCGCATCACTGTCTTGACCGCGAGCATTCAGACGACGTTCTAACTCACCATTAGAAGGCGGTAGAATGAAAATGCTTTGTGCTTGTGGCATCTGTTTGCGGATCTGACGAGCGCCTTGCCAGTCAATATCGAGGAAAACATCGATGCCTTTGTCGAGGTTTTCTTCGATCCAGATGCGGGAGGTGCCGTAGTAATTACCAAACACTTCTGCGTATTCTAGAAATGCGCCTTGCTCGATCAGCTCTTCAAACTTCTCTTTTTGTACAAAGTGGTAGTGTATACCATCTTGTTCGCCAGGGCGCATGCCACGCGTTGTGTGTGAAACAGAGACTTTCATTGCGTAGGTTGGGTTTGTTTCCAACATCGCTGAAATTAAGCTCGATTTGCCCGCACCACTTGGTGCAGAAACGATATATAGAGTGCCTTTGCCCATCTGTACACTTCCACGTTTGGTTGGATAAGAAAGTCGATATTATCGGCTTATTTAAAGATAGCACTGACCTTGAATGAACGTGTCATTGGTGAAAAACAGGTCAGAAAAATGGAGGCGAAGAGTAGCATGATCCTGAGGATCGAAACAAGAGGACAGTGATTCTTGTCCAACAATGATAGAGCCTCAATCTTAAGAGGCTCTGTCGTGTGTGAATTATTCAATATTCTGAATTTGTTCACGCATTTGCTCAATCAGAACCTTAAGCTCAACACCTGATGCGGTGATGTCGGTGCTGATGGACTTCGATGCGAGTGTGTTCGATTCACGGTTGAATTCTTGCATCATGAAATCAAGACGACGACCAACCGCACCACCTTTCTTCATAATGTTGGTGGTTTCTTTCACGTGAGAGTCCAAACGGTCAAGCTCTTCTGCAACGTCAGATTTTTGCGCCAGTAGGATCAGCTCTTGCTCGATACGAGATGGGTCGAGTTCCACTTTCGCTTCTTCAAACTTTGAGAATAAGCGTTCACGTTGCCATTCTAGGATTTCTGGCATGCGTGCACGCACTTTCACCACTTCAGCGGTAATGGCTTCAAGACGTTGCTCGATGAGCGCTTTCATGTTGTCGCCTTCGCGGCCACGTGCTTCAATAAACCCACCCAGTGCGGCATCAAATGCTGCTAACAGATCTTTGTTGACCGTATCCATGTCTTGCTCTGGTGTTTCCATCACTCCCGGCCACTGCATAATTTGGAACGGGTTAAGGCGGCTCTCTTCTCCAGTAAGCGACATGACTTGGTTAGCTGCATTAACGACCTGTTTAGCTAAGCCTTCGTTAATCGTTAGTTCGCCTTTGGCGGCAGGGTTGGCTTCAAAGCGAAGCGCACATTCTACTTTGCCGCGTGCAAGGCGCTTACGAAAACGCTCACGTAGTACAGGTTCTAGCCCACGAAATTGCTCCGGTAGGCGGAAGTAAGTTTCCAAATAACGTTGATTCACCGAACGGATTTCCCATACGGCGGTACCCCAATCACCCTTTGCTTCTTTACGAGCGTAGGCGGTCATACTATAGATCATCGAATTTTCCTGTTTATTCATCTTTGAAAATAACGCAGGGCAATAGTAGCAGAAAGCAACAAATTTAAAATGCTAGCATGGGAAGAAGGGCGCTTTCCCGTCATCTTGGTTTCTGTTAAAATCCTGCTCCAATCAAAATCGTCTCCCCCTATCACAGATAGACAACTAAGGTAGATGCCCATGCGTCCAAACGATCGCAAGGCGGACCAAGTTCGCCCAATCAAAATTACTCGTAACTACACAGCCTATGCAGAAGGTTCGGTGTTGGTTGAATTTGGCAATACGAAAGTGCTTTGTAATGCGACCGTTGAAGAAAACGTGCCTCGTTGGTTAAAAGGCCAAGGTAAAGGCTGGGTAACAGCAGAGTACGGCATGCTACCGCGTTCGACCCATTCACGTATGCGTCGTGAAGCGGCCAGTGGCAAGCAAGGTGGTCGTACGATGGAAATCCAACGTCTGATTGCTCGTAGCCTGCGCGCAGTGGTTGATCTAGAAGCAATGGGCGAAATCATGGTGACAGTAGACTGTGATGTAATCCAAGCCGATGGCGGTACGCGTACAGCATCTATCTCTGGTGCGAGCGTTGCGATGGCAGATGCATTCCAACATCTAGTTGAAAAGGGCAAGTTAAAAGCTAACCCAATGAAAGGCCACGTAGCAGCCGTTTCAGTGGGCATTCTAGGTGAAGATATCTTGTGTGATCTTGAGTACACAGAAGATTCAGCAGCAGACACTGACATGAACGTGGTGATGACCGAAGATGGTCGTATGATTGAAGTTCAAGGTACGGCAGAGGGAGAACCGTTCACCCATGCCGAGCTGATGAAGTTGCTGGAGTCGGCGACCAAAGGTATTACCGAGATCGTAGCGGCGCAGAAGGCGGCGTTAGAAAATTGATTTTTTAAATAGCTTCCCATTGGAAGCTATTTTTTTGTTTTCTTCATAGATAACTTAACAACGTTGTTAGCTTCAATTTTTCACTCCATTACATAGCTCACTATGCTCAGGAGACTGAAAAGTCTTGTTGCCTAGCTGTAAAGCTATCTATTTTGAAAACACTCTTATAGTTTTAGTTATCTTTCTAGGGACTAGAAGCTAGGAACTAGAAACTTATAGACGGAGAAAGTAATGAAAGCATACCAGCGTGAATTTATTGAGTTTGCACTAGAGAAAGAAGTCCTAAAATTTGGCGAGTTTACTTTAAAATCTGGCCGTAAGAGCCCGTACTTCTTTAACGCTGGTCTTTTCAATACTGGTCGTGACTTAGCGCGTCTAGGTCGTTTTTACGCAGCAGCGCTAGCGGATTCTGGCATTGAGTTCGACGTACTATTTGGCCCTGCATACAAAGGCATCCCAATTGCGACGACAACAGCTGTAGCGCTGGCTGATCATCACGACATCGATACGCCTTACTGTTTTAACCGTAAAGAAGCAAAAGATCACGGTGAAGGTGGCAACCTAGTTGGTAGCGCTCTGGAAGGTCGTATTATGCTGGTGGATGATGTGATCACTGCCGGTACCGCGATCCGTGAGTCGATGGAAATCATTCAAGCAAACGGCGCTGACCTAGCAGGTGTACTGGTTGCAATCGACCGCCAAGAGAAAGGTAAAGGTGAGCTTTCAGCTATCCAAGAAGTTGAGCGCGACTTTGGTTGTGCAATCATCTCGATTGTTAGTCTGACTGATCTAGTGACGTTCCTAGAAGAGAAAGGCACAGCCCCTGAGCATCTAGAAGCCGTGAAAGCGTACCGAGCGCAATACGGCATCTAATAAAGTAGATTGGAAAGTGAAAACCCCAGCATGATGCTGGGGCTTTTTTATTGGTAACGGATCCCTTTAGGTTGTTCAGGATCTGCCATAGTTTTAAAGCGTTTATGCAGCCACATCCATTGTTCTGGAGCTCTTAGAATGAGCTGCTCAACGTATTTATTCATGTAAGCAGCGGCGGCCACTTCATCCTTTTTTGGATAATCTTGTTCAACGGAAATGTCTGCGATGATCTCGTATTTTCCGTCTGCATTTCTAAAGCCTGAGCCGGGGACA
The DNA here is from genome assembly GCF_050113675.1 of Vibrio sp. TRT 21S02. Classification (NCBI taxonomy): domain Bacteria; kingdom Pseudomonadati; phylum Pseudomonadota; class Gammaproteobacteria; order Vibrionales; family Vibrionaceae; genus Vibrio; species Vibrio sp. TRT 21S02. The sequence goes on along the minus strand of NZ_JBNJOI010000008.1, from coordinate 177,879 downwards.
ATGGCACATTTGCTGGTGTAGGCAAGGATGCTGGTACCCGTTGTGGTACAAGCATCTTCAACGGCAAAGAAAGGAACAAAGACGGATTTATTACGACCGTAATCATGGTCAGGCAGGTAGAACAACCTTTCGCCTTGACGCAGCACACGGATCATTTGTTTGACGTCTTTCCGATCGATCAACTTATTGCCGTTGTGTGTGCGACCCCAATATTGAATGTAGTTGTAAGCCGGGTTGTTGTGTGGGCGAAAAGCACCGTATCCCGCGACACCGAGCATACCGAAAGCACGGGCTGTGATCTCAAGGTTTAATGCGTGAACGCAACACAATAGAACACCTTTATTCGCATCATCATGTTGACGCAATACGTCGATATTTTTTTCTTCGATAATACGTTTAAAGCGCCACGTCGGCCAAAACCAAGTAATGCCGGTTTCAATCAGTGCCATTCCCGTATTCTTGAAGTTTTCCTCAACAATCGCGTCGATCTCTGACTTCTCTTTCTCTGGAAAAGCCAGTTCAAGATTTCGGGTTGCGGCATGAACGCGTTTTTTACCGTACTTCTGACCTAGAACCCCTAAGCCGCGCCCTATTTTATATAATAGGGCGTATGGCAGAATATTAACGAGTAATGCAAGCAGGCCAAACCCTATCCATACTCCCCAGTTTTTTGGGTGAAGTAATGAGAGTGAAAATTCAGGTTGGCTGTATTTATCTTTAGTCATGGCAATCAGTTAATTTGTGCACTGAGCAGCGCCCAGTATTCATCAAAGTTTGCGGTCGGTTGATACTTGAAATCTGAACGAACGAAGCGGTTTAAGCTGCCTTCCACCTGCCCAAGTAGCTGTGCGGCAAGGATGGTTTCGTCGACAGGAAATGACTTACCTTCACGTAGTTTACGTTCACGAAGGATCTGACGCAGTGATGTTTCGATCCGCTCGAAAAGCTGGTTGATGCGCTCACGTAGACGCTCATTTTCAAACATCAAAGCATGACCTGATAAGATACGAGTCAGGCCAGGGTTACGTTCTGAGAAGGCGAGGATTAGCTGCAAAACTAGACGGATGCGTGTTAGCGTGTCTTTTTCTTCGTCTAAAATACGGTTAATACGAGACATCAATGATTCTTCAATAAACTCGATTAAACCTTCAAACATGCGTGCTTTACTTGGAAAATGTCGGTAAAGCGCGGCCTCTGATACGCCAACTTGTTTAGCTAACTTGGCGGTGGTGATCCGTGATGCACCATCATTGGATTCCAGCATTTCAGCCAGCGCTTGTAAGATTTCTTCTCGGCGATTGGTTTTACGTGTACCAGCCATGGCCCTTCCTTTTGTTACCACTGCTTAGCCTAGCCCAAATCGTAATGATTCCGGCTAAAGCTAATGAATAGACTTAATAAATGCATTCAAATTGAAACTATTGGCTGTCCACTTTTTGGGCGATAAGTGTAAGTATTTGTTCTGCGATATCACGCTTGGAAGCCAAAGTAAGTGACTGCTCACCATCGTGCCAGTATACCGTTATCGCATTGTTGTTGCTATTAAAGCCTTGCCCAGTAATCGAGACATCGTTAGCACAAATCATATCCAGTTTTTTATTTTTCAGTTTGCCACGGGCATAGGTTTCAACATTTTGAGTTTCTGCGGCAAAGCCAACAGTAAAGGGTCTGTTTTCGGTCATGGCGGCAACAGAGGCGACGATATCTGGGTTTTTCACCATAGTAATGGTCATGTGATCGTTATCGTCGGTTTTCTTAAGTTTTTGGTCTGAAATTGTTTGGGGGCGATAATCGGCTACCGCGGCACAACTGATGAAAATATCGCTATTTGTCGCGTTATCCATCACTTGTTGGTGCATGTTATCAGCACTATCGACATTAATTCTGTTGACGCCGTTTGGTGTCGTCAATGACACAGGACCACTGACAAGGGTAACGTTCGCACCTAACGATACAGCCGCCTCAGCAAGGGCATAGCCCATTTTTCCTGAGCTGTGATTGCTGATATAGCGCACAGGATCAATTGCTTCACGTGTCGGACCTGCTGAAATAAGAATAGATTTGTTGGCTAGCGGTTTAGGACCAAAAAATTGCTCACACAATGCCACTAATTGCATCGGTTCAAGCATTCTACCAGGGCCGATATCACCACAAGCTTGTTCTCCGGCTGCCGGGCCCCAAATCTGCATACCACGTCGTTTGAGTGTGGCGATGTTTTCCTGTGTCGCTTGGTTTAAATACATTTGCTGGTTCATGGCAGGGGAGACAGCAATTGGAGCGTCGGTTGCCAACACAAGGGTGCTTAGGAGATCGTTCCCCATACCGGTGGTCATTCTGGCAATGAGATCAGCTGTCGCAGGTGCTAACAGCACGAGATCAGCCCATTTTGCTAATTCAATATGGCCCATGGAGGCTTCAGCGGCTGGATCCAACAAGCTGTCAGATACTGGGCGACCCGATACGGCTTGCATGGTTAACGGGGTAATGAATTCTTTTGCCGCTTTGGTCATCACGACTTGGACTTTTGCTCCGCGCTCAATTAAGCGACGTGTTAAGTCGGCACATTTATAAGCAGCAATGCCACCGCTTATCCCCAAAAGGATCTTTTTTCCAGCCAGAGTTTGCATGATTTTTCCCTCAAATTTTCTGCGGTTAAGATATCACAGCATGACAAATAGACTCTAGCCTTTGGTTGCTTCCTATCAATAGCCTGATAAATCGGCAATACGAGTTTTGCTGCCAGTTGCTGTCGGCGTTAATAAACAGCTCAGTTGCAGTAAAGTGCTAGGCTTTCCCAAATTTGAATGGGTGTTTTTATCTGCTGTTCTCTTCTGCCTTATTCTTTGGTTTTCGATGATTTAACGGATTGAACCGTATGGCAATTAAGTCTATCCCGGCAGAATCTATGCCAAGAGAGAAGTTACTGAGCCATGGGCCAGAAGCTTTAACTGACGCCGAATTATTGGCAATTTTCCTTCGTACTGGCACGCCGGGAATGAATGTTCTAGAGCTGGCAGACTTTTTGATAAAGGACTTTGCCACATTAAGAGGACTTTTCTCCGCAAGCAAAGAAGAGTTCTGTCGTCATAAAGGATTGGGGGAGGCAAAGTTTGTTCAGCTTCAGGCCGTATTGGAGATGACACAACGCTATTTGGCCGAAGCATTGTCTCGCGGGGAAGCATTAACCAGTCCACAACAAACAAAGTTGTATCTTTCAGGTCTGTTACGAGACAGGCAACGGGAGGCCTTCTATGTTTTGTTCCTCGACAATCAGCATCGGGTAATTAAAGATGAAGTTATGTTTGAAGGGACGATTGATGCGGCGTCTGTGTATCCGAGAGAGGTCGTGAAACGAGCGTTACACCTTAATGCGGCTGCATTAATCTTAGCTCACAACCATCCTTCAGGCATTGCAGAACCTAGTCAGGCTGACCGTAGGATCACCCGTAGAATATCAGATGCACTGGCGTTGGTGGATATACGACTATTAGACCATTTTGTGGTTGGAGACGGCGAGATAGTTTCTTTCGCAGAGCGTGGTTGGATTTAAATCACATTTTTAGTTGTGAGTTCGCTGATTTCTGCTACAATCCCCCGACATTTTTTAGCACATAAATCAGCTCTGCCTAAAAAAGATCACGAAAACCTGTAAAAAGGATCTGTTCGGGTCTTGAGCAATGCTAGTCAAGTTAGTATAATGCGCGACCTTTGATAGCCTTGTATGGGTTTCCATAACGGTACAACACCTCTAACTTCTTGTTTAGAAATAGAGAGGTTCGGCCACCAAGGTTGATATCGAGCTGAAACGATTTTGGAGAAGACATTCATGTCACGAGTATGCCAAGTAACTGGTAAGCGTCCAGTAACGGGTAACAACCGTTCACACGCACGCAATGCTACTAAGCGTCGTTTTCTGCCGAACCTACAAACTCATCGTTTCTGGGTAGAGAGCGAAAAACGTTTTGTTAAACTACGTCTATCTGCTAAAGGTATGCGTATCATCGACAAGAAGGGCATCGATGCTGTTCTTGCTGACATTCGCGCAAACGGCGAAAACGTTTAAGAGGAAATAGGCAATGGCAAAGAAAGGCGTTCGTGAGAAAATCCGTCTAGTATCTTCTGCAGGTACAGGCCACTTCTACACAACTGATAAGAACAAGCGTAACATGCCAGGCAAATTTGAGATCAAAAAGTTTGATCCAGTAGTTCGCCAGCACGTTATGTACAAAGAAGCGAAAATCAAGTAATTGAGACTGCTTTTTTGAAGTGTTGAAAACCCAGCTTTTAGCTGGGTTTTTTATTGTCTGCAATTTATTTAACTTCATATTTGCTTACTCGCTAATATGATGAGAGTTCAATTCCCTAAAGGTGTCCGACGTATATTTAAGATATTCGTATATACTTCAGCGTACTAGCAAAGAAAAGGATCCGTTGTATGCGAGTTAGTCCGGCACGTCGTCGACGTTGGAATAACATACTTATTCTGGCCATTATCGCGTTTATCGCTCTATTAAACTTACCTAGTATTCTAAAAACGTATGTGATCGATCAACAGCCAAGCCCATACCCATACTTACTAAACCCAAAGGCAGAGCTTCAGGCACTTCACCTTGCCAAATGGTCATTGGAAAAAAACCAAGGTCGCTGGCGAGTGAGTGTTCCAAGTGAAATTGCTCCAGAGGAGTTGGTCGAGCGTTGGCTGGCATTAGTTGGAACAGAAGTTGAGCAAGATACGGTTGACAGTTTGAAGTCACAATTGATTAACCCTCAAAGTATTGAAGTATGGTATGCCGATCAAGAAGAACCTCAAAGGATCACCTTTTATCAAACTCCTCAATTTTGGCTGTTGAAAAATTGGCAGGATAAATGGATTGCCATCTCTGTTGAGAAAGGATACTTGCAACCTTAAGACAAAGTTATGAAAGGACGGTAGACATTAAGTTGTTCAGTCTTTACCCTAGAGCGTCGCACGATGAGTTACCGAGTTTTTTATGCCTGAGTTACCAGAAGTTGAAGTTAGTAAAATGGGGATCACCCCTCATTTAGTGGGTCAAACGATCCAGTCTTTGACTTTTCGCACCCCTAAACTCCGTTGGGATATTCCACAGGAATTAAAACAATTAGAAGGTCAGGTTATCCGAAATATTACTCGCCGAGCTAAATATTTACTGATTGAGACCGATATAGGTAGTGCGATTGTTCATTTAGGAATGTCGGGGTCGTTGCGAGTGCTTGATGCTGAAATCTGTGCAGGTAAACATGATCATGTTGATTTGAAGCTAAGTAATGGAAAAGTACTGAGATACAATGATCCCCGCCGATTTGGTGCTTGGTTATGGTGCGCACCGAATGAACAACATCAAGTATTAAGCAACCTTGGCCCAGAACCATTAACAACGGAATTTCATGCTAGCTATATGCTAGAGAAGGCATCAGGTAAGCGTTCGACGGTTAAGCAGTTTATTATGGATAATAAGTTTGTTGTTGGTGTTGGCAATATCTATGCGTGTGAGTCTTTATTTTCTGCCAAAATTCATCCTAATAGATCTGCTGGGAGTTTGTCTTCCAGAGAGTGGCAAACTTTGGTTACAGAGATCAAGCAAGTGTTACACACCGCCATTAACCAAGGTGGCACGACACTAAAAGATTTTGCTCAAGCAGACGGTAAACCTGGGTATTTTGCGCAAGAGTTAAATGTGTATGGTAAAGAAGGAGATCCATGCCCTCATTGTGCCGAGAGGCTTGAAGCCATGAAAATAGGGCAACGCAACACGTTTTTTTGTTCAAATTGCCAAAAGTGATAATTTTGTGCCATTAGTAACATAATAGATGCTTAAACAAACTGCGAAGTAAGATTTCGTGAAACATAAGCCGACAACGGCTATAATTAGTTCTTTTTATTCAAGCCATATTGTAGTAGGAGACGCCTTAAATGGTGCAACCCATTGAGCATGTTTTTGTGATTCACGTAAGTGAAGGATATGACGACAGACGCAAACATATCGATAAACATTTACCAGAATCTGGCCTTACTAATTTTGAGTATATGCTTGATGGTGATATAAAAGATCTAACTGAAGATGTATTAGGTACCTTATTTAAAGGTAGTGATCAAAGTCCTGCTGAGCAGTCTTGCTTTTATAAACATTATTTAGTTTATAAAGCCATAGTTGAGCAAAAAATTCCCCATGCTTTAATACTTGAAGATGATGCTTATCTGGTCAAAGATTTTAACTTAAAAATGGTTAATATTATCAATGAATTGGCAGATAAATCTAATTATCTAGTCAATATTGAAAATGCATATTTAAGTGTACCATATAAATATAGAAAGCCCAATCAGCATATCTATTTAGCCAATTATACTAAAATGACTGGTGGTTATATCATTGATTATGTTGCAGCAAAAAAAATATATGATCACCTTAATTTAAATCCTATTCATCTTCCAATAGATGTCTACCAGAGTGAAATGAGAGATAAAATAGGATTTAATATCTATTGGGCTCACCCTTCCTTAGTCCAACAGGGGAGTAAAAATGGTACTTTTGCAAGTACGATTAATGTAGAAGGTGATAGATTTGTCGATAAAGTTAAGTACTGGTTTAAGTGTTACCATAAACAGTATGTTTGGAGTCATGTGAATAAGCGCGTTTTAAGGGTGTTTGAAAATGTTAAACACCACAAATAAAAATAAATTAGTTTCTCTTCTTTTTTCTATTCCTATTCTTTGGATGGCAACAGGAATGCTATGGGATGGGGATGGAGATATGCGCTTAGTTCCTATTGTATTACTTGTTGCGTTAACTTCTTTATTTTTATTTAAGTTTGATACTATTAAAGATAACTTTAATAGTAACTTTTGGATAAAGATATTATTAGTTAGTTCTTGTTTTGGAATTTTTGCTTATTTATATTATGGATTCGATTCTCGTGAGTTACGAGCCACTATAACTATTCTACTAGTTCTATTAGTTATTCCCTCTTACTATTATAGAAGAGGAAGTGTACAGTGGTTTCTTTTAGTTTGTTCTGTTTGTTGCTCTATTTATGGTTATTATTTTCAATATTTAAATTCTAGTACTCGTAGTGAGTGGCCTATTAATGCTATCCCTTTTGCGACTATATCAGGTCTAATATTAATTATATCTATTAATCTTCTTTTGATAAGTAAATGTAGAATTAAAAAAATATTGATATTAATGCCTTCAATTATTTTCTCATTAAATGGTGTTTTATTTAGTCAATCAAGAGGACCATTGATATCTGTAGTTATAGTATTATTTATTAGTATATTTACTTTTTTCTTATTGAAAAATAAGAGATCTGCTTTTTTTTCCATTTTAGCCTTTTCTATCTTAAGTTTAAGCTTAATACAAATTCCTTTGGTTAACCAAAGACTAAATTATACCTATAATGAGCTTAATACTATCAAAAATGGTAACTTTGATACATCCATAGGTGTTAGATTTCAAATGCAAAATATTGCATTTGAACTTTGGAAGCAAAAACCTATTTTTGGATATGGAAAAAATATAAAGAGAGAATTTGCACGACTTGAAAAGAAAAAAATTATAACACCTAAAGTTTACCGTCTTATATCTATGACTTTCCACAACGGCTATCTAGATAAGTTTGTTCTCTACGGTATTCCTGGTGGTTTGATTTTTCTGACTTTCTTGTTTTATCCCATATACCTTTCTCGGCAATATTCTCTAAAGGAAGGAAGTGCTCTTCTTTGGGCTCCTGCTTTATTTATGATACTTTGTAATCTGACTGATGCGCCTTTTATTAATGCACAAGCCGCTATCTACTATATGTTTATCATTGGTGCCATGAGTATGATGCTGAAAAATGAAAAAGAGCAGAGATTGGAGAATGTATGAAGCTATTTTACTACATCAAACATGCACTATTAAATGTGGCTCCAAGTCTTTTTTATCATCACAAAAAAACACAATTAGAAACTAAGTACCGTGAGATACAGGACTACATTGCTCAACGTACGGATTATTACTGTAATCTTAGCCAACCTTTTAGCCTGCCAGAAGCATCGGTTCAAATCGGTAATTATAAGCGTAAAGGGTACACTTCTTACTATTTCGATCTAAAAGAATTTTTGCATTACTTTCCTAAGCAATTTCAATTTGCCTATTATTTTGGCGATGAGACCCATATAGAGCCTGTTCCGACTTTGTTTAAGGCACGTCCTATTGAGGGTGAGAACCAGAACTCGGTTCTTTTTAAACTGGATAAACGTCGTCACTTTCGCTTTGTTGAAGATAAATTGACGTTTGCAGAAAAGAAGAATATGGCGGTGTTTCGCGGCGCTGTAACACAGCCTCATCGCATTCGCTTTATGGAGCAATTATTCGGTCATCCATTGGTCGATGCTGGCCAGTCCAATACCAGCGAGATACATCCTGAATGGCAAAAGCCGTTTATGTCAGTGGAACAGCAACTCAAATACAAATTTTTGGTTTGTTTAGAAGGGAATGATGTAGCGTCAAACCTAAAGTGGGCGATGTCCTCAAACTCGGTTGTAATTACACCCAAAATGAAATTTGAGACGTGGTTTATGGAAGGAACCTTAGAAGCTGGTAAGCACTACATTGAAGTCAAAGATGATTTTTCGGACTTTGAAGAGAAAGTGAATTACTATTTGGCACATCCTGACGAAGCTGAACAAATAGTCCGAAACGCTCATGACTATATTAAACCATTCTTGAACGAAGAGTTGGAACAGCTCATTTGCATTAAAACACTTGAACGCTATTTTGAGCTTTCGGGTCAATATAACAAGACGAAGTGATGAAGATACTGATAATTGGCCCTTCATGGGTAGGTGACATGGTGATGTCACAGGGCCTGTATATCGAGCTAAAAAAATTACACCCTGAAGCTGACATTGATGTTTTAGCTCCGGCGTGGTGTAAGCCTATTCTAGAGCGTATGCCTCAGGTTCGAAAAGCACTAGAAATGTCATTAGGTCATGGTCAGTTTGATCTAAAAACGCGTTATCGCTTAGGTAAAACTCTTCGAGAAGAGCAATACGATATTGCTTACACTTTGCCTAATTCTGCAAAGTCTGCGTTGATCCCGTTTTTTGCTAAGGTAGCCAAGCGGGTTGGGTGGAAGGGAGAGGTGCGTTATGGCCTTCTCAATGACATCCGTACCAACAAAAAATCATTTCAGTTTATGTTGGAGCGATATGTTGCACTAGCACATCCGAAATCAGCAATGACAGGATCAGGCTGCTTGGGGGAATTGTCCTCATTGCCTTACCCTCAACTTACGGTGTTAGCCGAACCTCAAGCCAAAGCGATACACCAATTTGGCTTAAATACCGATAGGCCAATACTTGGACTTTGTCCTGGTGCGGAATTTGGGCCTGCGAAGCGTTGGCCAGATAATCATTTTGCCAGTGTTGCCAGTTCAATGATCGCAAAAGGCTATCAAGTCTGGTTGTTTGGCTCGGTGAAAGATCGTGAAGTCACTGATAAAATCATTCAACAAGTAGAGCAAAATAGCCAACAATTTTGTTTTAACCTAGCGGGTGATACGAGCTTAATCCAAGCGGTGGATTTAATTGGTGCTTGTAAAACCGTTGTCAGCAATGATTCTGGTTTAATGCACGTTGCTGCTGCGGTTGGTTGTAATGTGGTTGCGGTGTATGGTTCGAGTTCACCTAAGTATACGCCACCACTTACTGACAAACTCGCAATATTGAATACTGATATCGATTGTCGGCCATGTTTTGAGCGCACGTGTCCCAAGCAACACATGAAATGTCTTGTTGAATTAGAACCTCAACGAGTTGTTGATGCAATTTCTCAGTTTGATGTCATTTTATAGGAGTAAGTGATGAGCACTATTGTGCGTTATTGCTATACCTTTCTACTCATGCTGATAAGCCCCATCCTGTTATGGGGCTTATACCGTTCTAAACCTAATAAACCTCGTTTTGGCTTCCGCTGGAAAGAACACTTTGGTTTTACACCCGAATTGGGTGATATCAAAGAAGGGGTAATCTGGGTACATGCGGTTTCGGTTGGTGAAGTGTTGGCAAGTAAGCCGCTTGTGTTGCAGCTCAGAGAGCGTTATCCAACAAAAATCATTCTAATCACTACCACAACAAGTACCGGGGCAGAACAAGCAAGTAAATTAGGTGATGGAGTGATTCATCGCTATATGCCCATCGACTTTTCTTGGTGTGTTCGTCGTTTTTTAAATGTCGTTCAACCAGAAGTATTGTTAATAATAGAAACAGAAATTTGGCCCAACACGATTCATACAGTGACTAAATCTGAGGTTCCGATAGTTTTAGTCAATGGCCGCTTATCCGAGAAATCGGCTAATAATTACCAAAAACTGCGATTGCTAATCGTCCCAGCATTGCAGCAATTAACGACGCTTTTGACAGTACATGATGATGATAAGCAACGTTTCCTAAAGTTAGGCGCATCAGAGACATCGGTGACGACCACTGGCTCGCTAAAATACGATATTTCAGTAAATAACCGTGTTTTTGAGTCTGGTAAAACATTACGCAATTTTCTTGGGCTTAAGCGCAAAGTCTGGATAGCGGCAAGTACACATCTTGGTGAAGATGAACAGATACTACAAGCTTACAAAATGGCGAAACAATCCATTCCGGAACTCCTGCTTGTTTTGGTTCCTCGTCATCCTGAGCGTTTCGACTCTGTTGCAGAATTGATTGAAAATCAAAACCTTTCCGTTGCGAGAAGAACGTTGATTCAGTATGACGATTTAGCGGAAACTATTGATGTCTACTTAGGTGATACCATGGGTGAAATGATGGTATTACTTGCTGCAAGTGATTTGGTGTTTATGGGCGGAAGCCTGATTGGCCAAAAAGTGGGTGGGCATAATTTTATTGAACCAGCGGTATTATCTAAAGCCTGCATTACTGGTCCGAGTTATTACAATTTTGCCGATTTGGGTGAGCAGTTAATTAATGCTGGAGCACTTGAAGTTGTAGAGGATAGTGTTCAGCTCTCTGAAAAGGTATTAGAGCGTTTTTCATCGCCGAATTCTTTAAAACTGAGTGGTGAAGCTGGGTGTGATATAGTGCTTCGTAATCAAGGAGCGCTCAAGCGCACACTAGCCGCCATTGATTCTGTTATTGAGAGTAGCCAATGATCAAAACATTCATTATTCATGTCAGCAAAGGATATGAAGAACGTCGTAAGCACATTGATAGTCACTTACCTAAACATGGTATCAGTGATTATGAATATATGCTTCGTGGTGACATCGATGATTTAGATGACAACATCCGTAATGAATTTTTTGGGCCTAGATTGTCTCTTGCTGAAAAATCGTGTTTCTATAAACATTTTCTGGTGATGAAACATGCAGTAGAGCACCAAATTGAACCTGTATTGGTTTTTGAGGATGATGTGGTTTTAACTGACAGGTTTCAAGCTGAGTTTGCCAATATTCAGTCTGAACTAGCAGACAAAAAAAACTACTTTGTGAATATTGAAGAAGCTTCTAACTCCGTACCATTTAGTATCCGCAAACCAAACCAACACTTATATCCTTGCAAGGTGAATAAGCTATGTGGTGGCTATATATTTGATCTCGAATTTGCCGCCAAATTTGTTGCTTACGTTGAAGCGGAGCAAATCAATACTCCAATCGATGGCTTAATTGGTGATCTGATTGATCAATTACAGTTCAATTTATACTGGACCCATCCACCAGTGGTAAAGCAAGGCAGCAAAATTGGCATGTTTGAAAGTGAGTTAAGTGGCCGTTCTTCTGGCTGGTATGCAACAATGCGGAGCTGGTTTAAAGAAGGTTATCGTACGCACGTTCGTAGTCACTTAAGTCAAAAACAAAAAGCCTTGTTTGAGCACGTAACCAAGTATTGATTAGCTTATGAATGTATCTCCCAAGCAATACCTTGCTTTTGTTGTTTACGGTAATGACAAAACATATTACCAAGGGGCACGATTCTGCATTTTATCTTTCCTAGCGAATTGGCAAGGTGGTGTAGGTAGCCGACCTGAAGTGGTTGTACTAGCAGAAGAAACTGAGCATTTTTCTGGGTTGCCTATTCGGATTCTGCCAATTAGTTCAGCTCAAAAAGCGGAGTGGAGTTTAAATAATACCTATCACTTTAGAATAAAGAATCGTGGTTTGAAGTACTTGTGTGATCAGCTACCGTTAGCTAGTGAAGATAAGCTAGTGTTTTTAGATACTGATACTTACTTTAATCAAGCGACTAATATTTATTTTGATGCTATTAGTTCAACTGAATCGTTGATGTTTTTCCCAGAGGTGAAGATTAATGATTTACCAGAATCCAATGAATATGCTGTGATCCGAGGCAAGGATATTGCCTTAGAGGATGGTTCAAGCTACTGCGTGACAGAGCAGTCCACAATGTGGGCGTCCGCTGTGATTGGTATTACCGGATCGCAAAAGCAAGCATTTGATTATGCCGATCAGCTTATTCAAGCTTTGAGAAATGAAGGGTGTAAAGCCCATACACTAGAGCAGTTTGCACTGTCAGAAGCATTGTCTCGAGATGTAGCATTGCGACCTGCGAAGGATTGGTTGAATCATTATTCCACCAGTGGCAGAAAAGATTGGGGAAGAAAAGTGCTTGAGCGCTTCTTTATTGAAAATGGCAACAAGCCGTTTGAAGAACAAGTACAGCTCGCCAAAAAAGTAAGCTTTACTCGCCCGTTGTCAGAAGTTATTCGTGGTCATATCTACAAGAAGAAAAAGAAACTACGCCAGCTGTTTGGTTTAAAACCAGAGTAACAACAAAATGCTATGCGTGGTAGCCACTTAATAGAGCTTGCCACGCATCGCTTGAGAGCTGAATATTTTCTAGTTTCACTTCCTTGTCAAAAGAACGTTTTAATCTCTCTAAGTTTCCTTCTTTCCATTGTCCATTTGCTTGTTGCATGCACTTGTCAAAATCGATGATCCAGACTTTGTTGTGGTCATCGATCAGAATATTGTGGATATTCAAATCAGTGTGATTGACGTTAATGTTATGCATCTTGCGTATTTCTTGGCCAATGAGGAAAAATTGATCTTTGGATAGTGAACCTTGAGAGAGGATTGCGACTAAATCGCGTGCATTGGCAAGCTTTTGCACCAAAATATCTGCTTTGTATGTGGGGCCGTGTTTGATGATTCTGGCTGCAACGGGAGCGGGCACGTTAACGCCATATTCAACCAGTGTTTTTAATAAAGTTAGCTCTTGGTAAGCTCGGGTATTGTTTAACCCTGTAAACCAATAACTGTCCTCAACCAGTTTGCCAAATAGACCGCCACGGCGATAGTGCCGAAGAGCAAATTCACCTTGTTTCCCCTTAACAAACCAAGTCGTTCCACGACCTTGCGCTGAACCTGTAATGGCATTAATGCTCTGCCAATAGTCAATCGAGAAAGCTTGCTCAACGTCTTCACTCAGTAGAGAAGGATCATACCAATACGTTGTTTGTTGGGTTTGCTTTTGGGTAAACATGAATTACTGTCTTGGTCGGGTTGGTTTATGGCATACTAAGCGCAAAGTATATCAAACCAACAATTGATTAATGAGTTGTCCGCAAAGCTATCAAAAAATTCTGGTTATCGCCACACACTGTATCGGTGATAGCCTGCTTATCACCACTTTTACTCGTAGCTTAAGAAAAGCTTATCCTAGTGCGCAAATTGACGTATTGGTGAATGCACGTGGTGAAATGGTGTTTGGTACCAACCCCGATGTTGATAGCTTGGTTGAGATCCCACCTCGGCCGAAATTAAAAGATTATCGTCGCATTCTCAAACAGCGTGGACGGTATGATTTAGTGATTAACGAGATGCTCAATGACCGTACGGCGATCTATAGCTTTGTTTTTGGTAAGAAGCGTTTAGGGGCTGTAGACGACAGCTTGAAGGGGGCTTGGTTAAAGAAACTCGTCTTCAACAAATATATTCTTGAGCAAAATCGTTTTGAGCACAAAATGAGCCGTATGGCGCGTATGCTTGATCAGATCAACGTGGAAGTTGTACCTAAGCTCATCTCACCCGAAGAAGAATTACCTGAAATAGTTAAAGAGTCCTTGCCGAAAAACTACGTCGTTGTGCATGCGCCATCTTCGAATGAAATTAAACAGTGGCCCGTTGATTACTGGATTGACGTGATCACGGCGATGCTGGAGCAAGGCTATAATGTAGTGCTATCAGGTGCAGCTTTGGAGCGCGATCAAGCGATCGTGTCTGAGCTGTTAGATAAGCTCCCACCATCAGAGCACCTATTTAGTGTTATGGGTCAGCTTTCTCTTGCACAGACCTCCACTCTATTGAAACAAAGTGATGGTTTTGTTGGGTCCGATAGTGGGCCAGGTCATATGGCGTCAGGCTACCCAATCCCCATTGTATCTCTGATCAGTGTTGCGCCAGCCAGTATGTGGTCGCCGTGGCCTTATGAGATGTCAGTCGACAGGGTAAACAACCTGTACTCGAATGGAACGCTTAAGCAGAAGCAAGGCAACATTACCTTATTACAATCAAATCGAGATTGCGTCCCTTGTTATAAGAACAAATGTCAGATCAGTGATGATTTGTATTCTCCTTGTCTTAAAGATATTAAGCCGGTACGTGTGATTGAAGCCATCACAGAAACGATTCCTTTAAAGGTGGTGGAATGAGTACAACAAACATAACGCCGCCTTCGTCTATTTGTGTCTTGCGACTGTCAGCCATTGGCGATGTTTGTCATGCACTGTCTGCCGTGCAGTTGATCCAAAAAACATATCCTCAATGCCGTATTACTTGGGTGATGGGCAAGATTGAAGCGCAATTGTTAGGCGATCTCCCAGGCATTGAAGTCGTTGTTTTCGACAAGAAGCAAGGCTTTAAAGGGATGAAAGTGGTTTGGCAACAGCTTAAAGGGATCAAGTTTGATTACTTGCTGCATATGCAAGTGGCGCTACGTGCAAGCCTGCTCTCTTGGGGAATCAAAGCCAAAGTAAAGCTGGGCTTTAGTTGGTCACGAGCAAAAGAAGGTCAGTGGTTATTCACCAATAAAAAATTACCTGCAACTGAGGTTGGGCATGTTCTGGATAACTTTGCTGAATTTGCTCGTTATCTTGGTTGTCCAGTCACAAAGCCAAGTTGGTCTATTCCGCTGTCTGATGAAGAAATGGCTTTAGCGAAAAGCCTTTCCCAGCCATATATGGTGATCAGCCCGGCAGCAAGCAAGGATGAGCGCAATTGGTTGGTTGAGCGATATGCCCAAGTCGCGGATCATGCGCATCAACAAGGTTTAAGTGTTATGTTGTGTGGTGCGCCAACTGAGCGTGAACACAAACTTGCAGCGCAGATCGAACAAACGATGTCAGTGCCATGTACCAATTTAGTGGGTAAAACTTCATTGAAGCAGTTGGTTGCGGTATTAAAACATGCTGAAGTGGTGCTGGCTCCTGACTCTGGACCGGCTCATATGGCAACAACGCAAGGGACACCTGTGATTGGTTTGTATGCCCACAGTAACCCGCGTCGAACAGGACCATATAATAGTCAGCAACTGGTGGTTTCGGTTTATGATCAAATAGCGCAAGAGCAGTACGGTAAGCCTGTTTCTGAACTTGCGTGGGGAAGTCGAGTTAAAGGGCAAGATTTGATGGCTAGAATTCAAGTTGAAGATGTGATTGCTCAATTAGACCACCTTTTACCATCAAAAATGAGTCGTGAATCTTTAGAAGACGAGTCGCTACAAGCTGAATAATTGATAAGGAATCGTATGCGCATAGCAATTTATCCGGGCACTTTTGATCCTGTAACTAATGGTCATTACGACTTGATTAAGCGAGCAGCCAGTATGTTCGATCAGTTGATCATTGGAGTGGCAGCCAGTCCGAGTAAAAATACCTTATTTACACTGGATGAAAGAGTGGCTTTATTGCGAGAAACTTGCCAATCCTTACCGAACGTTTCAGTGGATGGCTTTAGCGGTTTGTTGGTGGACTTTGCAACGAAAAAGAGCGCCACTATTTTGATTCGCGGGCTGAGAACCACAATGGATTTTGAATACGAGTTTGGCTTAACGACTATGTATCGTCGTTTGAAACCGGAATTAGAAAGCTTGTTTCTAACCCCTTCAGAAGAATACGCCTTTCTTTCTTCAACCTTGGTGCGTGAGGTTGCAATTCATGGTGGTGATATCGCGACGTTTGTACCGGAATGTGTCCACAAAGCCGTTTTGGAAAAAACAAAGGTGAAGAAAGCTAAGTCATGAATATTTTGATGTACACACGTGCGACGTTGCCTGTTAAAAACTATGGCGGAACGGAGCGAGTGATTTGGGATTTAGTTTATGCACTACATTTAGCGGGTCATAAAGTCACATTACTTGCTGGTAAAGGCACTCAATGTGAATGGGCAGAGGTGATTGAGTATCAACCTGAATGTCCAGTTTCAGAGCAAGTCCCAGCTTATATTGATGTCGTGCATTTTCACTCTGAACTAGAGCCAGTTCACTGTCCTTATGTTTATACACAACATGGTAACTCCGCTGGGCCTATAGACGAAAATACCATTTTTGTTTCTAAGCAGCATGCGATCAATCATGGTGCAGAAGCCTTTGTTCATAACGGGTTGAATTGGGATAATTACCTAAAACCACGGCTAAATGCCAATAGAAAGCGCTTTCATTTTCTCGGTAAAGCAGCATGGCGGGTGAAGAACGTTCAAGGGGCAATTGATATCACCAAAAAAGCTGGTGAGACACTGGATGTACTGGGTGGCCATCGTCTTAACATCAAAATGGGATTCAGACTAACACTGGACAGGCATGTGCGTTTCTTGGGCATGGTGGATGACACCACGAAGTCACAAATAATGACGCAATCCAAGGGATTGATATTTCCTGTGACCTGGCATGAACCGTTCGGACTGGCAATTACAGAGAGTTTGTATTTCGGTTGCCCTGTTTTTGCGACACCTTATGGCTCGTTACCAGAACTAATCACAGAAGAGGTTGGTTTTTTATCTGCGAATGAAAATGCGCTTGTGGATGCGGTTCGGGCATCAAGCCAGTTTTCTGCTGAGCGTTGTCATGAATACGCGCGAGATTGTTTTAATGCAGATATGATGGCCCAAGCTTACCTCGCTAAATATCAGCAGGTAGTTAATGGTTCAGCACTGAATCCAACGCTTGGAGATGTGTTAAAAGAATATAAGAAACTGCCTTATTCTAAAGCATAAATAAAGGGAGCCATATGGCTCCCTTTATTATCTAGTAACCCACATATGGGTCGTTACCATCACGGCGGGTTTTGAGCAATTTCAGAATCCACATATATTGTTCAGGCTTTGGTGTAACAAACTCTTCGACCACCACGTTCATTGCACGCGCATCTTCTAGTTCATCACCACTAAAATCTGCCATAGGTGGCTTAATTTCTATCTCATATTGACCCGTTTCAACATTGTAGCTGGCAAACGTTGGGACAATTTTTGCTCGGCTAACTTTAGCGAGCTTACCAAGACCGGGGAGTGTTGCTTTCTCGGTAGCGAAGAAATCTACAAAAACACTTTGTTCAGGGCCATGATCTTGATCGGGAAGGTAGTAGCCTAAATAGCCGTCTTTGACTGATTTGATAAATGGTTTAATGCCTCCACTGCGATCATAAACACGGCCGCCATATTGCACACGTTGCTTGTGCATTAACCAATCCGTTAACGGGTTCTTCTGGCTGTTTGCCATAGCGGAAACAGGTAGGCCACGAGACGCCAGTAAAATCGCAGGGATATCAATGGCCCAAGAGTGCGGAACCAGTAAGATCGCACTTTGCTTCTCTTCATGAAGTTTTTGTAAGTGCTCTAGTCCGATAATTTTGGAATGGCGCTCAAGCCATTTTTTACTGCGCAAGGAAATAGCAGGGAAGCCAAGTAGAAAGGTTCCTGCCGTGACGAGACAGTTTTCTAAAATCTGTTCGCGTTCAGCGTCACTTTTTTCAGGAAAGCACAAAGACAAATTGATACGCGCCTTTTGCACTGGTCCTCGCTGCTTTTTTGTCATCTTTTTAGCAACAAAGCGTGCGATAGCTGCTCGAGCTCTATTTGGAAGTAGGGTAATCGGCGCTCCAAGCAACAGAGCGATCCATGTTCCCCAATGTTTTGGTGCCAAGTACTCGGCTTTAAACTCAGGGTTATAGGCTTTAGGGTCGTAATCGTTTCTGGATTCAGACATAGGGTAAGGGTATTTAGTAAAAACCGGCTCGGATGAGTGAGCCGGTGTAAATCGTTTCAGCTTAGGCGTTAATAAGCTGCATGTATTCAGCGACACCTTGTGCCACAGTCTTAAACTGGTGGTCACAACCAGCAGCTCGGAGATTAGTTAGATCGGCTTGTGTAAACTCTTGGTACGCACCTTTCAAATGCTCAGGGAATGGGATGGTTTCCATTGTTCCTTTGCCGTGGTAGCTAATTACTGCTTTTGCAACCTCTTCAAAGGACTCCGCATTACCAGTACCTAGGTTAAAAATACCAGAGACTCCACTTTGCATGAACCATAGGTTGACGGCAGCTACATCGCCCACATAAACAAAATCACGCTTGAAGTGTTCGCTACCTTCAAATAATTTTGGATTCTCGCCAGCATTCATCTGATTGTTTAAGTGGAAGGCTACCGAAGCCATTGAGCCCTTATGTTGTTCACGTGGGCCATACACATTGAAATAACGGAAACCGACGACTTGTGACAGTTTTTCACCATGGGCGGCAGCATCTTCCCACACACGGCGAACATAATTATCAAACTGTTGTTTGGAGTAACCGTAGACGTTTAGTGCGCCTTCGTATTGTTTTTCTTCTTTAAATACAGACGTTTCACCGTAGGTAGCGGCCGAAGAAGCATAGAGGAATGGAATGTCACGATCGAGGCAGTAATGCAGTAGCTCTTTAGAGTACTCGTAATTGTTAAGCATCATATACTTGCCATCCCACTCAGTCGTCGCAGAACAAGCACCTTCATGGAAAATGGCGTCGATGGGGCCAAAGTTCTCACCTGCCATGATTTGAACTAAGAAATCATCACGATCCATGTAATCAGCAATATCCAAATCAACCAGATTCTGGAATTTCTTGCCATTTTTCAGGTTGTCTACAACCAGAATATCGTTAATGCCTTGTTCATTTAGGGCTTTGACAATGTTGCTGCCGATCATGCCAGCACCACCGGTTACGATGATCATACTCATTCCTTCATAATAAAGCGGTTCTTTCGCGAGTATAACACAGTTGTTTTCACCCTCCAGAGCTCTCTAGCCAAGATAGAAAAAGAGACGCCATTAAGGCGTCTCTTTACATTGGAGGTTAGGCTTAGTCACTGCCAAATAAGTCGCGGGTGTAAACTTTGTCTGCAACATCTTCAAGCTCAGCAACCATGCGGTTAGAAACAATTACATCGGCTTCTTGCTTAAATGCCTCAAAATCAGTGATAACACGTGAGTGGAAGAAGTGTTCTTCTTTCAACACTGGCTCGTAAACGATAACTTCAATACCTTTAGCCTTTAGACGCTTCATGATGCCTTGAATCGAAGATGCACGGAAGTTGTCAGAACCAGCCTTCATGATCAGACGGTAGATACCGACTACTTTAGGCTCACGTTTTAAGATAGATTCAGCAACAAAATCTTTACGTGTACGGTTTGCATCCACAATCGCTGCGATGATGTTATTTGGTACCGTTTCGTAGTTAGCCAGTAGCTGCTTGGTATCTTTTGGCAAGCAGTAGCCACCGTAACCAAATGAAGGGTTGTTGTAATGACTACCAATACGTGGGTCTAAACCTACACCTTCGATGATTTGGCGTGCGTCCATACCATGCGCTTCAGCGTAAGAATCTAGCTCGTTAAAGTAAGCAACGCGCATAGCTAAGTAAGTATTTGAGAATAACTTAACAGCTTCTGCTTCTGTTGAGTTAGTGAACAGAACAGGAATGTCTTCTTTTATCGCGCCTTCTACGAGTAGATCGGCAAACACTTTCGCACGCTCACTTTGCTCACCAACAATAATACGAGATGGGTGCAAGTTATCGTAGAGTGCCTTACCTTCACGTAAAAACTCTGGAGAGAAGATCAAGTTATCACAACCGAGCTCCTGCTTTATGCGGTCTGTGTAACCGACAGGAATGGTTGATTTGATTACCATCACTGCGTTTGGGTTAATTGCCATTACATCTTTGATGACAGCTTCAACAGAAGAAGTGTTGAAGTAGTTGGTTTGAGGGTCGTAATCCGTTGGGGTGGCGATTACAACATACTCGGCATCTTTATAGGCTTGCTCTTTGTCTAACGTAGCCTGAAAGCTCAGCGTTTTGTTTGTTAGAAAGTCTTCAATTTCAGCATCAACGATCGGAGAGATGCGGTCGTTTAGCATCTTTACTTTTTCTTCGATGATATCAACGGCTACTACGTCATGGTTTTGCGCGAGTAGCATTGCATTGGATAAACCAACGTACCCGGTACCTGCAACTGCAATTTTCAAAATAAACTCCGATTTAATTCTTATTCAATGCTTGCTTCCAATCAGAAATGAATATCCGCAAAGGAAGAAATTAATGTTCTATACCGAGCTCTCCTCTCTTTTGGAAAGCAACAGGGAAAGATGGATTGCTATTATGGTAACTAGAGCGATACAAATTAGGCAATATAGAATTAAACATAGATGATTTGGTTAGCAGAAGTGAGAAATTATTTATAGGCAATTAATGTCATTGGTGCTCAATTTATAATGCTACGTTCTGAAATTATTATTTGTGTAATTTTAAAGCCTGAGATTGTAGAAGAAAGCTTATGCTCATAGCATAGAATGTCTTCATTCTGTAGTAGAGCCTCCCTCCAGTTGTATCTTTGAGCTATAAAATAGCTATATCTTAAAATTTTCTGTAAAATTTGCTTATTTGCAATAAAGCACTGTTAGTCTATTGGGATACTTGACCTAAAGGTGAGGGATAGATTTGGTTCTAATATGCTATTTATAAATGAAGGTATGTCATGACATCAATTTTGCCTTTAATTGGCCGCTCTAATGCTCTGTTTACACAGGATATTACACAGTATGAATCGGAGCTGTCACGCATTGTTTCTGCGTCAAGTTTCCTTGTTCTGGGCGGCGCTGGCTCAATCGGACAAGCCGTAACTAAAGAGATTTTCAAACGTAACCCTAAGAAGCTACATGTTGTCGATATTAGTGAAAACAATATGGTAGAGCTTGTTCGAGATATCCGTAGCTCATTTGGTTATATTGATGGTGACTTCCAAACATTTGCTTTGGACATTGGTTCTCTAGAGTACGACGCATTCATTAAAGCCGATGGTAAGTTCGATTATGTATTGAACCTATCTGCGCTTAAGCATGTTAGAAGTGAAAAAGATCCTTATACACTGATGCGCATGATCGATGTGAATGTTTTTAATACTGACAAAACGATCCAGCAGTCTATTGATGCTGGCGCGAAAAAGTACTTCTGTGTTTCAACAGATAAAGCAGCAAACCCAGTCAATATGATGGGAGCGTCCAAACGTATTATGGAAATGTTCCTGATGCGTAAAAGCGAGCAAATGGCAATCTCAACTGCTCGATTTGCAAATGTGGCATTCTCTGATGGCTCGCTACTTCACGGATTTAACCAACGTATCCAAAAGCGCCAACCTATCGTGGCCCCAAACGACATCAAGCGTTACTTTGTTACTCCTCAAGAGTCGGGAGAACTATGTTTAATGTCTTGTATCTTTGGCGAAAACCGTGACATTTTCTTCCCGAAACTGAGTGAAGCTCTACATCTTATTTCGTTTGCAGATATCGCGGTGAAATACCTAGAGCAACTTGGTTTTGAACCTCACCTATGTGAAACAGAAGAAGAAGCACGCCAACTTGCACATACGCTTCCAGAGCAAGGCAAGTGGCCATGTTTGTTCACTGCAAGTGACACAACTGGTGAAAAAGACTTCGAAGAGTTTTTTACAGATAAAGAAGAGTTGGATATGTCTCGATTCGAAAATCTAGGCATCATCAAAAATGCTCCTCTTTATGAGCAAGAACTTCTTACTTTGTTTGAAAACAGCATCTCTGAGATGAAAGGTGAGCGAGCTTGGACTAAAGAGCAGATTGTGAAACTGTTCTTTACCATGATCCCTGATTTTGGGCACAAAGAAATGGGTAAATACCTCGATAGCAAGATGTAAGTGGAGTATTCAATGAAAGCGACATCTATTGTTGAATTTGTGAGAGATACTTACAAAACAGACGAATTTATTCCCTTACATGCACCGACTTTCGATGGCAACGAAAAAGCGTACGTAATGGAAACGATTGAAAGTACATTTGTTTCTAGCGTCGGTAAGTTTGTCGATGATTTTGAGAGAAAAATTGAAGCTTACACTGGTACGGCTAAAGCTGTAGCGACAGTGAATGGTACAGCAGCATTGCATGCTGCATTGTACATGGCTGATGTTCAAAGAGGCGACTTGGTCGTCACGCAAGCTTTGACTTTTGTTGCAACCTGCAATGCTCTTTATCATATGGGGGCTGAGCCTATTTTTCTGGATGTATCTCCAGTGAGTTTAGGGTTGTGCCCTAAGGCTGTGGATGCATTTTTAGAAGAGAATGCTGAAGTCACAGACGTGGGGTGTATCCATAAAAAAACAGGTAGAAGAATCAAAGCCGTTGTACCAATGCACACGTTTGGCCACCCTGTAGAGCTTGATGAACTGGTTGCCGTTTGCTTGAAATGGAACATCACGTTGGTTGAAGATGCCGCAGAAAGCCTAGGCTCGTTCTATAAGGGCAAACACACCGGTACTATTGGTGATTTTGGTGCTGTCAGCTTCAATGGCAATAAGATCATCACCACAGGCGGTGGTGGCATGGTGTTATGTAAGACTCAAGAATTAGGTGCGCGTACTAAGCATGTCACGACGACAGCAAAAGTTCCTCATCCGTATGAATTCTTCCATGATGAACCTGGCTTTAACTACCGAATGCCTAACCTGAATGCTGCTCTGGGATGTGCACAGATGGAAGTTATCGAGCAGTATTTGAAGCAAAAGAGATTGCTTGCAGAACGCTATAAAAACTTCTTCAAAGGTACAGATTTTAAATTTGTCACTGAGCCAGAGTATGCGAAGTCAAACTATTGGTT
Organism: Vibrio sp. TRT 21S02; assembly: GCF_050113675.1. Classification (NCBI taxonomy): domain Bacteria; kingdom Pseudomonadati; phylum Pseudomonadota; class Gammaproteobacteria; order Vibrionales; family Vibrionaceae; genus Vibrio; species Vibrio sp. TRT 21S02. Next base: position 154,700 of record NZ_JBNJOI010000008.1, on the reverse strand, counting down.
AAATGCAATCATTTGTCCGGATAAAGAAAGTCGCGAAGAGGTACTTAAAGGCACAAATGGTTCAGGCGTGATGACTCGACCTATTTGGCAGCTCATGCACAGATTACCTATGTTTGAGAATGCAATACGTGGTGACCTAACTTACTCAGAGTTTATTGAGGCGCACCTAATCAATCTTCCAAGTACCCCATTGGAAATCAAAGGCTAAGTAGGTTTAATACATACATGACGCAGACACATAAAAAGGTTGCGGTCTTTACTGGTACAAGAGCAGAGTATGGTCTGCTCTTTTGGCTTTTAAAGGACATACAAAGCGATCCTGACCTAACACTTCAATTGCTTGTTTCTGGTATGCACCTATCACCGGAATTCGGTGATACTTACAAACAAATTGAAAAAGATGGCTTCAATATCGATGAGAAAATAGAGATTTTGTTGTCTTCTGATTCCGCTGTAGGTACAGCGAAAAGTATGGGGCTGGGTGTTTTAGGGTTTGCTGATGCCTTGTCGCGACTAGCACCAGATGTTCTTGTCATTCTTGGGGATCGCTTTGAAGCGCTCGCCGCAGCACAAACGGCCATGATACTTCGTATTCCGATCGTTCATCTTCATGGTGGTGAAATAACAGAAGGTGCTTATGACGATGCAATTCGTCATGCGATTACTAAGTTGAGTTACCTACATGGTACGTCGACAGACGAATACCGAAACCGAGTGATTCAACTTGGTGAATCACCAGCGCGTGTACGAAATATTGGTGCAATTGGCTTAGACCACCTAAACCGAGCGTCTTTTATGACGGTTTCTGAGTTGAGTGGATCACTAAGTTTTGAGCTCACAAAACCTTATTTTGTTGTTACTTATCATCCTGTTACTCTGGGTAACGAATCTCCAGAGGAAAGCTTTCAATCGCTTTTAGACGCATTGGATGAATACCCTGATCATCAAGTAATATTAACTTACCCTAACGCAGATGACGGGGGTCGACGCATTATCCCAATGCTAGAAGATTATGCGGCAAGTCAACCAAAACGTGTCTTGGCGATTCCATCACTAGGGCAAGTGCGTTATTTGAGCTCGGTAAAGCATGCGGCTGCAGTTATTGGTAATTCGTCGAGTGGTATTATTGAAGTACCAGCTTTTGATGTTCCTACAGTGAATATAGGGGCTAGACAAAAGGGACGCTTGGCCGCAAAAAGTGTTTTAAATACCACTGCTACGAAAGAATCCATCAGTAACGCGATTGGCCTCGCTGTGAGCCGAAAGTATAAAGCTGAAGATGAAAATATTGCTAACCCCTACGGGCAAGGTGATAGTAGCAAGCAAGTCATAGAGATGATTAAAGGACTGGATTTTGATCCTTGTAAGTCTTTTTATGATGTAAACATTGAACCTGACTTAAACAAGAAAGTAGAGTGAGACAATAATGACTTTGATTATTGCCGAAGCGGGTGTAAACCATAACGGTCAAGAAGAACTAGCATTTTCGTTGGTCGATGCTGCTCACAAAGCTGGAGCGGATATAGTAAAGTTCCAAACTTTTAAAGCAAAAAACCTAGTTACCGAAGAGGCTAAGCAAGCTGAATATCAAGTAACGAATACTCAAAAGCAAGAGTCTCAGTTATCGATGTTAAGCCGTTTAGAACTGTCGTACGAGACCCACCATGATCTCGTCAAATACTGTGATTCGCTTGGTATTGAGTTTCTATCAACAGCTTTCGATTTAGAAAGTTTAGATTTCTTAGTCAATGATCTTGGTTTAACGCGCTTGAAGTTGCCTTCCGGTGAGTTAACGAACGCTCCTCTTGTATTGGCTCATGCTCGTACTGGTTGTGATCTTATTGTATCAACAGGTATGGCAACACTTTCCGAAATTGAGACAGCTCTTGGGGTGATTGCTTTCGGCTATACAGCCGATGAAAAAGCAGAACCTTCCATGCTAGGTTTCCAAGAAGCTTACGTATCAGAAGCAGGTCAAAAAGCGCTAAAAGAAAAAGTAACAATTCTTCATTGTACGACGGAATATCCTGCTCCAATGGAAGAAATCAACCTAAGAGCAATGGATACGCTAGGGCGAGCATTTGATTTGTCGGCAGGCTATTCGGATCACAGTGAAGGAATAACAATTCCAATTGCGGCTGTTGCTCGCGGCGCTGTTCTGATCGAGAAGCACTTTACGTTAGATAAAAACATGGAAGGTCCAGACCATAAAGCTTCGCTTGAGCCACAAGAGTTAGAGGCAATGGTTAAAGCCATTCGTCAGGTGGAAGTTGCATTAGGTTCTAGCGTCAAAACGCCAACAGTTTCTGAAGTGAAGAATAAATCAGTAGCACGAAAGAGCTTAGTAGCTGCAATGGATATTAAAGAAGGTGAAGAGTTAACAGAATCCAACCTTACGATTAAGCGCCCTGGTTCTGGTTTGTCACCTTACCGCTATTGGGAACTTATTGGTAGTAAGGCGAGCAAAGGGTATAAAGCAGGAGAGCTGATCATTGAGTGATGAGCCTATTCTTCCTATTGTAATGATTGGTGGAGGCGGTCATGCCTCCGTTCTTGCTGAAATACTGCTTACACAGGGAAGAGACCTACTTGCTGTGATAAGCCCTGAAGATGTAAGCCAACGTTCTGTATTTAAAGGAATTGCCATCCTTGAAAAGGACGAAGATATTCTGAAGTTTGATAAAGACAAGGTTCTTTTGGTCAACGGTATTGGAATGATGCCCAAATCCGGCTTCAAGAAAAAAATTAATGAGCACTTTCTTTCATTAGGTTATCAGTTTGAGACAGTTATTGCAGATAGTGCATTTGTCTCGCCTTTTGCAAAGGTAGGTATTGGATCCCAGATACTTCCTAAAGCGATAGTTCAGACTGGAGCAGAAATAGGTAACCATACAACTATTAATACTGGGGCAATTATTGAACATGATTGTCAAATTGGCTCATATAACCATATAGCTCCTGGTACGACTATTTGTGGGGGAGTTGTAACTAATGATGAGGTTTTTGTTGGTGCTGGTTCGACTCTTATTCAAGAGATTAAGGTAGGGAAAGGTGTTGTAGTTGGTGCGGGTACAACAGTTCTAACTAACTTGGAACCAGACTTAGTTTGCTACTCTAAGCCGAATTACAAGAGAAAATGAAATGAGTCATGATTGGAAAAAAATTTTAGTAAGCGCTTGCGATAGAGTACATGAAGTCTTAAAAGTGATTGATGCTCAAGCCTTGAAATTAGCGCTGGTGGTAGACTCTGATGGGTGCTTATTAGGTACAGTTAGCGATGGAGATATACGTAGGGCATTAATTAATGGTACTCCACTAGAACAGCCTATATCAGTGGTTATGAATGAATCACCAACTACAGCAAGAGTTGGAGTGTCAAGAAACGACCTATTAACATTGATGGAGCAACGGGAGATTCATGCAATTCCGATACTAGATAATGGTAAGGTCATTGGTCTAGAAACATTACACGGATTGCTCCATAAACCACAATATTCTAATCCAGTCTTCCTGATGGCTGGAGGTTTTGGGACTCGTCTTAAGCCATTGACAGATAATTGTCCCAAGCCTTTACTCAAGGTCGGAGAAAGACCAATTTTAGAGACGGTAATTCTAAGCTTTGTTCGCTCTGGTTTTAAAAATTTTTTCATATCTACTCATTATTTGCCCGAAATGATTCACGCAGCTTTAGGGAATGGTGAGAAATGGGGGATAAGTATAAAATATATCCATGAAGATGTACCGTTAGGAACCGGGGGAGCTCTCGGTTTATTACCAGATGATATTCCTGACTTACCTGTGATTGTCATGAATGGGGATGTTTTAACGAAGATTAATTTTGAAGATCTTTTAGCATTCCACACAAAACAGAAATCTATTGCAACAATGTGTGTCCGGGAATTTGATTACCAAGTTCCTTTCGGAGTAGTCGAAGCTGAAAATATGAAAATTACAGGATTAGTTGAGAAACCCACCTATCGTTTTCATGTCAATGCAGGGATTTATGTAATAGATAAAGCGGTTATATCAAAAGTAGTAAAAAATGAGTATTTGGATATGCCAACATTATTTGAATCCTTAATAGGGAAGCAAACTCATGTTTATCCATTTCATGAGTATTGGTTAGATATTGGGAGAATGGATGACTTCAAACGTGCTCAAATTGATATCCTGACACTAGGTATATAAATATGAAGATATTAGCAGTTATACCAGCTAGATCAGGGAGTAAACGGCTTCCTAAGAAAAATATCAAAGTTTTAAATGGGAAACCATTGATACAATGGTCAATAGAGTCGGCAATTAACTGTAAGCTTATTAGTAAAGTTGTCGTCAGCACAGATTGTGAAGATATTGCAAATATAGCATTGAATTCAGGTGCCGAAGTCCCCTTTATCAGGCCAAAAAATTTATCTGAAGACTCTAGTTCAAGTATCGATGTTATCTTGCATGCATTGGATCATTACAAAGATAAGGGCGAGAACTACGATTTTGTGATGCTTTTACAGCCAACATCCCCCATTCGCAGTCAAGCTCACAATGAAAGTGCTATTGAACTGTTGAAATCGAAAGAGGCTGATGCAGTGGTTTCAGTATGCGAATGTGAGCACTCTCCCCTCTGGGCGAACACATTACCTGAAAGCCTCTCTATGGATTCCTTTATTTCTGACGACATTAAGAACTCAAGAAGTCAGGAGTTGCCTCTTTTTTATCGTTTAAATGGTGCTATCTACTTGTCTCGAGTTAGTCGTTTATATGATGAAAAGTCTCTGTTTTTATCATCAAATGTATATGCTTACTTGATGGACAATGAGAGCTCTGTTGATATTGATCATGAATTAGATTTTCTTCTCGCTGAAACAGTTTTGAAATATAAGGAAAATAATGAATAAAGTCATAATTATTGGAGCAGGACAATTGGGTAGTCGTCATTTACAAGGTGCCCTGCTGAGCAAAAATGAATTACATATAACAGTAGTAGATCCATCTGCAGAATCGCTTAATGTCGCAGAAAAAAGAGCTAGAGAGGTTGAATTAGCTAATCAGTACACATCAGTTATTTATTGCAAGGATCTCCCGAAAAATGAAGCTTATGATGTTTGTATTATAGCTACTTCTGCAAATATTCGGGCTTCTGTAACAGAAAAGCTATTATCTCATAACGAAGTTAGAAATATTGTATTTGAAAAAGTACTTTTTCAAAAATTAGATGATTATGAGGGAATAGATAAACTTTTAAAAAGTAAGTTAACTAAGGGGTGGGTTAACTGTCCTAGACGATTATTCCCTACTTATCAAACTTTGAAGGAAGAGCTTGATCTTTCTTTACCCGTTCATATGACAGTCAATGGGAATGGTTGGGGTATGGCATGTAACAGTGTACACTTCTTAGACTTGTTTACTTACTTAATTAACAGCTCATCAATGCAGTTAAGTGAGGCTGAACTAGATAAAGAACTAATTAAAAGTAAGCGAGAAGGCTTTCTTGAAGTAACTGGCCAGCTATCTTTTTCCATAGGTGAACATACGTTGGAGATTTGCTGTGGAAAAGGTTCAAATCTAAATTTGGACTTATCAATTAAAAATGGCGAGATGTATCATTTTGTGAATGAAATAGAAGGAATTAGAACAAAAGTATATAATGGATCGAAAGAACAATTCTCTCATCGTGCACTTTTTCAAAGTGAGTTAACAGGACAAACTGTTGATGAACTCATCTCCCATAACTCTTGTGGGTTAACCCCCTTTGTTCAATCATGTGAAATTCATACGCCATTTATCAATGCACTTATTAAGCATATGTCAATTGTTCTCGGAAAAGAGCTTGATGAATGTCCAATTACTTAATCTAAGGATAAAATATGATCTGGTTAATCGGTTCCGGCGCGATGTCGGTAGATTACTCAAAAGTTTTAGATGCACAAAACAAGGATTATTTAGTTATTGGTCGTGGTTTGGAGTCTGCGGAAGATTTTCAAACTAAAACCGGAAGAAAAGTCATTACAGGGGGGCTTTATGATTATTTGAATTCGAAGCCACTAGTTGCAGAGTCAGCGATAGTATGCGTGGGAGTTGCTCAGCTTTATGAAACAACTCTGTGCTTAATAAATGCTGGTGTTAAAAATATTCTAGTGGAAAAACCAGGAGGGATAACTGTTGAAGAGGTCAAAACCTTAGAACAACAGGCTGCGCGAACTTCTAGTAGTGTGTATATCGCTTACAACCGCCGATTCTTTTCATCTGTATTAACTGCAATCGAAAAAATCAAAGGTGAAGGAGGGGTGACATCGTTTAACTTTGAGTTGACAGAGTGGGGACATGTAATCGAAAAGCTAGACAAACCAAAAGAAGTTCTCAAAAAATGGTTCTTGGCTAACTCAACACATGTAGCTGACTTGGCATTTTTTCTTGGAGGAAAACCGAAAGAAATGGCTAGTTTCACTCAAGGTAACTTGTGTTGGCATCCGTCAGGTTCAATATTTTCTGGTGCAGGCATCAGTACTGAAGGTGCATTGTTTAGTTATAATGCCAATTGGGAATCGGCAGGACGTTGGTCTGTGGAGGTTTTAACAAAAGAAAATCGATATATTTTTAGGCCTATGGAGCAATTGCAAGTTCAGAAACGCGGCACGATTCCAATAGTAAATGTAGATATAGATGATACTTTAGATATCAAATATAAGCCTGGACTGTATAAACAGGTAGAAGCATTTTTGAGTAGCAATAAAGAATTATTATGTAGTGTAAATGAGCAGCTAGATATGTTTCAGTATTATGAAAGTATGGCAGGATACACCTCGTAAACGTAGGTGTTAGTATTTAAGTGAATAATAAAACTAATATCTATTATGTTGAGTCGCCGGGACAAATAATTTCGGCGATTGAAGCTATATATCTATATAAAAATAATAATGCTAAATTATTTGTTAGATTAAATGGAGAAAAATATAATGATGAACAAATTAAACAAACGATCTTATTTTATCAACAGAAAGTAAAAATAAAGTTTGAAGTTCACTTCATAAATAATCTGCTTAAATTTATATTTACTTTTGTATTGACATGCCGAAAGTCAAAAGGGAAAAAATTCGTAGGATGTCATAAAAGTAAATATATAAAGTTGATGAGTTATTTTACTGATATTAAAGACCACTATCTTCTAGATGATGGCATCGCAACTCTTATCTATCAAGATAAAGGAGGCCATGGCCCATTATTTACGTGCCTAGATATAAAAGGAAAACCAAGGCAAGAAGTCGTTAGACATAACTTTAATTGCTTGAAAAGTATCCCTACAAAAGAGAAAGTTGGGGCACCCATATTTTTTGGTGCTAAGTATGTGGAAGCAGGGATAATTTCTTTAAATTCTTATGTAGAAATATTGAAAGGTTTAATCAATACTAAAGGAAACTTAATATATGTTGCTCATCGAGCTGAAAAAGATGAAAACCTTGAAATATATAAGTCGTTAGGAGTCTCTATTGTTAGATTCAGATTACCGTCTGAAATAGAATTACTTTTGAGAAAAGATAAACCTAAAGAAATTTATGGTATATATAGTGCTTCTTTGATTACTTCGAAAATTATAAATCCCAAAATGAAAGTTTTCTATATTAGACCTAGTTCTCTTTTGATAGATAAAGAAGTAGAAGATTTGATATATAGTAATATGAAACAATATAATATATCTGAGCTTGAAATTAATGGATAAATATAAAAGAATTTTTTCTTATAGCTTTATTGCTATGCTGTCAAGTATATTTCCTTTCTTTTTATTGCCTTTTCTGACACATCAATTAACAATGGAAGAGTATGGCATTTATTCTTATTGGTATGTAATTATAACAGTTTTATCTTCATTTGTACTCTGTGGTTCTATTTCAAGTTATACTACGTATTTTTCTAGAGGAAAAAGTAATACTAGCGGTGTTGTTTACTATAATTTAAAGTTTTCTATATTACTTACTATATTAATTCTATTTTTCTTAGTGCTTTATAATTTATTTTATAATATAGGAATTCTAACAATAATTATTCCTATATTTATACTATCAAGATCTCAATATCTATTTTATCAACATTTTTGCAGAGTAAATAGAAATATAGTTAACTTTACTATAATTAGCATTCCATTATATGCACTAGTTTTTGGTATTCCAATAATTTTAATAAAGTTTGGATTTATAGAAAAAATAGCAACTGATGTTTTATATACTATGGCAATTGTTATGGGAGGTTTTACTTTCATATTGTTATATCTAGATAAAGCATTTGTTCCAGATAAAAAACAATATAATAATATTTATACTGAAATTAAAAAATTTGGTTTTTATTCTGGAATGCATGTTATTACAGCTGCATTAGTTACAGTTTCTGATCGAATTATATTAAAGCATTTTCTAGATTCCAAATTATTTGCAATCTATGCATTATCTGCAACCTTAACCTCCATATTATCTCTTGTTATGTCTAAGGTTTCTCAAAGTATGCAAAGTGAACTTTATTTAGATTTGGACAATGTTAGGCATGACGCCAGAAGAGAAGTTGCTAAGAACTGGTTTTACAAATATTTTCTATTCATATCTATTGTTACTTTAATATTTGTATTTTCTTTGGAGTTTGTAGTGGAAATGTTATTTCCACCTAGTTATTTAGAATCGATAAATTATGCAAGATTACTGTCAATAGCTATTTTTTTTCAAGGCCTATATTATTTTTCTTCAACTTTAGCTTTCTACCTTAGAATGTCTAGAGAGATGTTCTTTATCTCAATTATTGTTGGAGTGATTGGTGTTGTGCTAAATACAACATTAGCGATTAATCATGGTATTGATGGTGTGATCATATCTTTAGCCATTACGTGGCTATTTTACTTTATTATAACAACTTGGGTTTCAGTTAAAAAACTATAGGTTTCATATGATTAAACTGTTTAAGAAGTATGTTTTTACGTTTATATCTTTATTGAAAGGGTGTAAATATCAAGTAAAGCCAAATGTTTATGGATTTTCATTGTTCACCAAAGGGACAACATTAGGGAAAAATACTAACTTTAACGGTTTTAGAGTATATGGAGGTGGTACGATATCAATCGGCGATAACTTTCACAGTGGCAAGAACTGCAAAGTGATAACTCAAGTCCACAATTATCATGGTAGTAGCCTTCCTTATGATGACACTTATCTAACTAAGGATATTGTGATTGGAGACAATGTTTGGTTTGGTATGGATGTGACTATTTTATCTTCTTGCCACATTGGTGAAGGAGCAATAATACAAGCAGGGTCAGTGATTGTTAATGATATTCCTCCATTGGCTATAGCTGGTGGGAATCCAGCAAAAGTATTTAAGTATCGTGATAAAGAACATTATTATAGTTTAAAGAGTTTATCTAATAATGGTTAAAAGTATAATATTTTCAGTCATCATAATATCATTAATGGTTCAACAATTTTGGATTATATCATCCCCTATAGTTTTAAAACCGTATATGTTGGTAATTGTTGGAACAATTCCTTTTTTTCTATTTAATATGAATAGGAAAATTAACTTTCCTGGAAGTTTTTTAATACTATTTACCTTGATGATCTATTTGGTTTCTACAAGCTTTTTAGTCGATGATATTAGTTTGTCTTTCAATAGAACATTAGGCTTACTTCTTTTATTTACATTAATATTTTACTTGTTTATATATGGTGATGAAAGTAAATTTAATAAAAGGATAATACTAAAATTTTTATTAGTTTATAGTTGTCTTTCTCTTAGTTACTATCTTGTTGGGTTAATCGCAAGTATGAAAGTTGAAGGCTATCTTGAAGGGTTTGAACGTGGGATTTATGGACTGTATTTAGATGGTATTTTACCAAGATATAGAGGATTTTTAGACAGTCCTAATAATGCAGTTATCATACTCTTTATGATCCTAATGTATTCACTGATGGACTCCTCTAAATTAGGAAATCTTCTTTCTTTCTTAACTCTTTTGTTGATACTAATAACATTTTCTTTCACTGGATATATTGCGGTTACTTTTCTTATTTTAGGTTATGTGTTATCAAGAGGAATTAAGGCTATTTCAGCTTCTTTATTATTAGTACTATTTACCATATTTCTGTTACTTCATTTTTATTTGCATGACTCTACTTTTAGTATGCTTGTCGATGCTAGAGTCGAAAGATTGAGTACTGGTAGTGGACGTTTTGAATTGTTTTCACACTCGATAGAGTTAATTAGCAATGCACCAATATCAGGGCATGGTTTAGCACAAGCTAGATTGTTGTTAGAAGGATTCCAAGGGCGAGATTTACAAAGTACTCATAATTCCTTTATTGAGGTTTTCTTAGAAGGTGGTTTTTTAGCTATTACTTTATACTTACTTTTTTGGACTATGTTGTTTATTGATGCAATAAAATCGAAAGTTTGTTGGAAAAGTAGAGTTATACTCTTTTCTTATTTGGTTTCTTTGTTTGTATTAAACAACAGTAACAACTTGTTTTATGTGGAATTAATGATTTTTGGTCTATTCTGGTTTTATTGGGTAAAAAGACAACTAGAAAATGACACATATCATCAATATTGTTTAAATTAAGGTTTTAGATAATTTCTTGATAAACAGAAAATTATATTAATGGAGTCTATAGTGAGAATTTTAGTAACTGGTGGTGCAGGGTTTATTGGTTCTGCCGTTATTAGGCATATTATAAACCATACAGGCGATGAAGTACTTAATGTCGACAAGCTAACCTATGCTGGCAACTTAGATTCATTAGCTGAAATCGAAAGCAACGAAAGGTACAACTTCGTCAAGATAGATATATGCGATATTACTTCACTGACGCAAATTTTTCAGGAATATCAACCTGATTTAGTTATGCATTTAGCAGCGGAGTCGCATGTAGATCGTTCCATTGATGGCCCATCAACCTTCATTGAAACTAATATCATTGGTACGTATTCTCTCTTAGAGGTAGCTAGAGAATACTGGACCAACTTAGCAGAAGAAAAAAAGGTTAGATTCAAATTTCATCATATATCTACAGATGAAGTTTATGGAGATCTCGGTGATACAGATAACTTATTCACAGAGCTAAGTTCATACGCACCTAGTAGCCCTTACTCTGCATCAAAGGCTTCAAGTGATCACTTAGTAAGAGCCTGGCACAGAACTTATGGTTTGCCGATTTTAATTACAAACTGTTCTAATAACTATGGTCCTTGCCAGTTCCCGGAAAAGTTGATACCACTTACCATTCTGAACGCATTAGCGGGAAAAGAGTTACCTATCTATGGTAATGGATCACAAATTCGAGATTGGTTATACGTTGAAGACCATGCAGAAGCCCTAATTCAAGTGCTTAATAAAGGAAAAGTGGGTGAAACCTATAATATAGGTGGGCACAACGAAAAAACTAATATTGATGTGGTGACAACAGTATGTAGCTTGCTTGAAGAACTAGCACCAAATAAGCCAGATGGTGTCAAATTGTATCAAGATCTAATAACATATGTTAAAGATCGGCCAGGACATGATGTGCGATATGCTATTGACTCATCAAAAATGCGGACAGATCTTAATTGGGTACCAAATGAGTCCTTTGAATCCGGGTTGCGAAAAACAGTTCTATGGTTCTTAAATAATCGTAGTTGGTGGTCACGTGTTATGGATGGTTGCTATGCAGTCGATCGATAAGTAGTTACCTATTAGATAAATTTAAATAAAGGCGTCATATGAAAGGTATTATTTTGGCAGGCGGTTCGGGGACTCGTCTTTTCCCAATAACATTAGGAATTTCTAAGCAATTGCTTCCGGTTTATGATAAGCCTATGATTTATTACCCATTATCTGTTTTAATGTTAGCTGGAATTCGAGAGATCTTGATAATTACAACTAAAGAAGATCAAGATAACTTTATGCGTTTATTGGGTGATGGCGCTCAGTTCGGGATTTCATTAGAGTATGCAATTCAAGAAAAACCCGAAGGTTTAGCTCAAGCATTTATAATTGGTGAAAAATTCATAGGTACAGATAGTGTTTGCCTAGTATTAGGTGACAATATTTTTTGGGGCCAAGGATTTTCTCCATTATTAAAACAAGCAAGAGAGCAAAAAGAAGGGGCAACAATCTTTGGTTATAAAGTCCATGATCCTGAACGATTTGGCGTAGTTGAGTTTGATGAACAATTCAAAGCTATTACGATTGAAGAAAAACCATCAAAGCCTAAGTCAGAGTTCGCTGTTACAGGGCTTTATTTCTATGATAATAACGTGATTGATATAGCAAAAAATATAAAGCCGTCAAATAGAGGTGAACTAGAAATAACCTCTATTAACCAAGAATACCTTAAGCGTAAGCAGTTGAAAGTAAAGCTGTTAGGAAGAGGGTTTGCGTGGCTTGATACTGGTACGCATGATAGCTTGCTCGAAGCATCGCAATTTGTATCAACTATAGAAAACAGGCAAGGCTTTAAAGTTGCCTGTTTAGAGGAAATTGCACTTCAAAATTCATGGATTGAGGAACTTGATATTACTAATAACAGTTCGATGTCAGATAGAAATAGTTATGGACAATATGTTTTGAGTTTAATTAAAGGTTGAATTTATGGAAAAGAAAATAGCTATATCTCAGTCAAATTATATTCCATGGAAAGGTTATTTTGACATGATTTCATATGTAGATGAGTTTATTCTTTATGATGATATGCAATACACTAAACGTGATTGGAGAAATAGAAATAAGATAAAAACATCAGATGAATGCAGATGGTTAACTATTCCAGTTAAAGTAAAAGGTAAATATTATCAAAAGATAAGGAATACTGAAATTGATGGAAGCCAGTGGAAAAAAAAACATTGGGGCTCAATTCAGCAAAATTATAAAAAGTCTCCTTTTTTTAATGAAATAAGTAATATTTTAAAACCACTTTATGATAAAGAACACTATCTCTTATCTGAATGTAATGAAGATTTCATTCGGAGTATTTGTAACTATTTATCAATAGATACAATAATCAACAGTTCAAGCGAATATGAGTTAATCGAAGGTAAGAGTGAGAAGCTACTTAATATATGCTTACAAGCTGGCGCAACAGAGTATGTATCTGGGCCAGCAGCTAAAGATTATCTAGATGAAAAAATCTTTATTGAAGCTGGTATTAAAGTAACCTGGTTTAGTTATGATAATTATCCTGAATATAAACAACTTTGGGGAGATTTTAATCATTATCTCTCGATAATTGATTTATTATTCAATCAAGGAAAAGATAGCTACAAGTTTATGAAATTTGTCCGTTAAGATTGAGGGGAGGGAAATGGAACTGTCTGTTGTCACTACGTTATACAAATCAGAAAATTATATAAATGATTTTTATAAGCGTATAACAAAAGAGTGCAATGAATTAACGTCACACTACGAAATAATCTTTGTAGATGATGGCTCGCCTGATAATAGCCTTGAAATGGCCATTTCAATTGCTCAAGGAGACGATAAAGTTAAAGTTATTGAACTTTCTAGGAACTTTGGTCATCACAAAGCCATAATGACTGGGTTGAAAGAATCAGTTGGTGATTTGGTTTTTTTAATCGATAGTGATCTTGAAGAAGAGCCCGAACTTTTAAGCAAATTCTATCATTGCTTACACGAAGGTAATGGAAGCTTCGATGTAGTATATGGTACACAAGTATCTAGAAAAGGAGGATGGTTTGAACGAGTATCAGGGCATGCTTATTACAATGTATTAAATAAATTCACAGATTTAGAAATAGATAAAAATATAGTAACAGCTCGTTTGATGAATAGAGCTTATGTGAATGCTCTGGTTGAGCATCAAGAAAAAGAGTTGTTTCTAGCTGGTTTGTGGTGCATAACTGGTTTTAGGCAAAAACCAATTTCCATTATAAAGCATAGTACTAGTGATACAACATATACTCTTTTCAGTAAACTTCAGATTCTTGAAAATTCGATAGTTTCATTTAGCTCTAAACCCTTGAAGTTAATATTTCATATAGGTGTCTTGATATCACTATTTTCTCTATTTTATATAGCATATTTAATCTCAGGAAAACTATTTTTTTATAAGCCTATTGATGGTTGGACTTCGATTATAGCATCAATATGGTTACTTGGAGGTTTGATAATACTTTTTATTGGTGTCATTGGTATCTATCTATCCAAGATATTTATTGAAACAAAACAGCGACCTTATACTGTGATAAGGAAAACTTATGGTGGAAAATAAAGACATTTTGAGTGAGGTGAAAAACTATTATGATAAGAAACTGTCACTTTATGGTAATACTTCTCAGGGAGTAGATTGGAATAGCGTTGAAAGTCAAGTTTTAAGATTTGAACAATTAACAAAGGTGATACGTTGCTGTAAGAAAACTTCATTGAACGATCTAGGGTGTGGGCATGGTGATTACTATTATTATCTCACTAATAATTTTGACAAAATTGAATATGAAGGGATTGATGTATCACAAGATATGGTTGATCTTGCTCATGATAAATTTCCTGAGGCAGATTTCATTTGTTCGTCAAAACCGTCTAAAATTAGAGATTATACAATAGCTAGTGGCATCTTCAATGTAAGGCAAAGTAGAAGTGATGATGAGTGGTGGGCTTATTTTACAAGAACTCTTGATATAATGGATTCCCACTCTGAGCTTGGCTTTGCATTTAACTGCTTAACCTCATTTTCTGACATAGAGAAAAGGAAGGCATATCTATATTATGCAGATCCAATGAAGGTATTTGAGTATTGTAAGAAAAAATATTCTAGAAATGTTGCTTTGCTGCATGATTATGATCTTTATGAATTTACAATTATTATTAGGAAGGACAAGTGAGTAAGAAAATTGTTATTTTTGGTATTTCTGAAATTGCTGATATGGCATATTTTTACTTCAATAATGATACAGAGTATCAAGTTGTAGCATTCACGATAGATAATGATTTTATTAAGAGTAGTAATAAATTTGAATTACCAGTTATAGCTTTCGAGAATGTTGAGGATAAATATCCGCCTGAAGAATATGATATGTTTGTTGCTTTAAGTTATACAAAGCTGAATCAACTTAGGAAGATTAAATATGGGGAGGCTAAAGCGAAAGGGTATTATCTAGCTTCTTATATTAGTAGTAACTGTGTAAATTATGCTAAGACAATTGGGGATAATTGCTTTATTCTAGAAGATAATACTATCCAACCTTATGTATCTATCGGAGATAATGTAACATTATGGAGTGGTAACCACATAGGACATCACTCAGTAATTGATTCTCATAACTTTATTTCATCCCATGTGGTTGTATCTGGAGGTGTTCATGTCAAAGAGTCATGTTTTATTGGTGTAAATGCAACAATAAGGGATCACGTTATTATCGGTAAAGAAAGTGTATTAGGAGCTGGAGCTCTGATTTTGCAAGATGTAGAAGAAAAAGGAGTCTATATGTCTTCTTCTACAGAACGTTCACGAGTACCTAGCTCAAAGCTGAGAAATATTTAATGAAATTTAAAAAGCTCGGGCTTCTTTATAAACTTCCTTTATTGGGTTTAGGTGATTACGGGGTTTCTCATACGTCCACTCCTCGAGCAATACATATAAAAGACGATATTTTTCGGATCTATTTTAGTTCAAGAGATGAAAAAAATCGTTCATCAGTATTTTTTATTGATATTGATATAATTAAAAAGGATGTTTTCTATGAAAATCATAACCCTGCCTTAACTTTTGGGGATGACAGAACCTTCTATCCTGATGGTATTAGCTTAGGAGATATTATTGAGTCAGACAATGGCCGGTTTTTTACATTCATGGGCTGGAATAATCCAGAGGATAATCACTGGTTTGGTGAGCTTGGCTTGGCACGGATCTTAGATGATGGGAGCTTAGAGGTGGTTGGAGACAAAAGCCAACCTACTCTTGGAGTTGATATGATCGACCCAATTAGCCTTTCTTATCCTGCGATTATAAAAAAAGATTCTACTTATGAAATGTGGTATGGTTCAACAGTCTCTTGGAAAGCTCAAGATAATGAAGAAATGGTCCACATTTTTAAGCAAGCAGTATCTACGAATGGAATTAACTGGACCAAAACTAGAACTACTTTTCCATTTAACTCTGGGGTAATGCAAGCACTATCCAGTCCAACATTCTTTGAGTTTAGATCAGAAAAACATATGTTATTTTCTTACCGAGGAGATGGATCTCAGACGTATAGGATTGGACGTGCTGTATACTCTGACGTTGACGAAAAATGGCTTCTAGTGACTAACCAACCTGTTGTTGATATATCAAATGAAGGATGGGATTCTGAAATGGTAGAATATCCATTTTCATTTGAGCATAAAGGTAAGATATATTTACTTTATAATGGTAATGGTTTTGGAAAATCAGGTATCGGTATTGGTTATATTACAGAATAAATGAATTATGGCTAGTGATTTTGAAAGCAATCATGATGATAAGTACCAGATTGTTAGATATTTTTTAGTTGGATTAGGGCAAAACGGAATTGGTTATTCCTTCTACCTTTTATTTACTTGGTTTGGTTGTGATCCAAAATTAACAATATCTATTTTATATCCTATTTCTGTTATAATATCTTTTTTAGGAAATAAAAAAATCACCTTTGATTATAAAGGTAATAATGTAACAACTTTAATTAAGTTTGTTTTTGTACATATTAATGGTTATTTAATTAGTATTGCATTTTTATATTTTTGTCATGATATTCTGGGATATCCTCATCAGATAGTGCAAATTTTCTCAATATTTTTTGTTGCAGTTTTTATCTTTTTGATGTTGAAGTTTTATGTTTTTTCGAAATCAAGTGCAATAGTTAATAATTGAGGTTAGTATGATTGAGGAAGTTAGAGTATAGTGAGTAAAATGAATCGTATCTACTCTATTGAAATACTCCGAGGGATAGCAGCTTGGTTAGTTGTTATGCATCACTATAACCAAGTTTTTTTTCGTTGGGATATGAGTAGTAGTATATTAGGAGATGCTTTTGGTTATTTTACTACACATTATGCAAAGTTGGGGGTAGATGTTTTTTTTGTTATTAGTGGCTTTATAATAACTTTAACTTCATTAAACACATCCTCCGCTGTCACATTTTTGTTAAAGCGTTATATCAGAATTGTTCCTGCATATTGGTTTTTTACTTTGGCATTAATACCTATGTGCTATATTCTTAGTCCTGAAAATGTATACACGGATTGGACTTTTTCGTCTCTTATAAAGTCTTTGTTATTCATACCACATGAAAACCCTTCCCGTTATCTTGGAGTTTTTCCTTTTCTGTCTGTTGGATGGACACTAAACTTTGAAATGTTTTTTTATTTGCTATTTGCAATATTCATTGCAAAGTTAGGGAGATATGCATCTCTTGTCATTATTCCTCTTTTGATAGTTCTCCCTTCTATTTGGCCTTTAGACTGGCCCTTTTCTATTATCGCCTCTAGTCCATACCTCTATGAGTTTGCCCTAGGTGTAATGCTTTGTCTTGTTTATTTATGCAGGCTTGAAGAACCTAATAAATTATGGGTGATATTAATATTATTGGTCACTGTGTTTTTCTTTGCTTTAGGCGGAGCTCAAGATTACAAGTTTATTTCTGTTCCTTTGTTAGTTTATTGGTGCCTCTCTATAAATAATGATTTTTCTAATACGGGGAAGAAAATAGCTACTTATTTGGGTAGTCGTTCATATTCAGTTTATTTATCTCACCCGTTAGTTCTATATATGCTCAATGAATATGGTCAGGGATTACTTAAAGAAAATGAGTTTTTATTCTTGATAATATATATACTTTCAATTCTGGTCCTTTCAGAATTTTCGGTTCGTATAGTTGAGTCAAACAGACTTGTGGATAAGATCAGAGGCAAAATAAATCATGCTCAATAAAGAATTTATTCCTTTCAACATTCCTTTGGTTACAGGTAAAGAGAGAGAGTACATAGATGTGGCTATTGGAAATAGAGACCTTTCTGGTGATGGAAATTATACAAAGAAATGTCACAGGTGGCTTGAGGAAAATTTTTTATGTCAAAAAGCTCTATTGACACCAAGTTGTACTGCCGCCTTAGAAATGGCTGCAATTTTGATTGATATACAACCTGGTGATGAGGTTATTATGCCAAGCTATACATTTGTTAGCACGGCAAATGCTTTTGTTTTACGAGGAGCGAAAATAGTATTCATAGACATTAACCCAGACACTATGAATATAGATGAGAATTTGATTGAACCTGCCATTACATCAAGAACTAAAGCTATTGTTCCTGTTCATTATGCTGGTGTCGCTTGTAAAATGGACGTGATTATGGACTTAGCTAAACAATATAATTTATTTGTTATTGAAGATGCCGCTCAAGGCGTAATGTCTACTTATAAAGGAAAGCCTCTAGGCACTATCGGACATATAGGGACATATAGTTTTCATGCTACAAAAAATTATACTAGTGGTGGTGAAGGTGGGGCGTTAATTATAAATGATAACTTCTTCGTAGAGCGTTCTGAAATAATAAGGGAAAAAGGAACTAATCGTAGTAGATTTCTAAAAGGGGTCGTTGATAAGTACACATGGGTAGATATTGGAAGTAGTTACTTGCCCTCTGAAATTCAAGCTGCATACTTATATGCTCAATTAGAATGCGCAGAAGAAGTAAACATATCTCGCTTATCTTCTTGGCGTCTTTACTTCAAATCTTTGAGCAAGTTGCAAGATAAAGGTGTAATTCGATTGCCTGTTATACCAGAATATTCCAAACACAACGCACATATGTTTTATATTAAGCTTAAAGATTCAAAAATTAGAGATGATTTGATAGATTTTTTGAAATCTAAAAATATATCATCCGCATTTCACTATGTTCCACTTCACAATAGCAATTATGGATGTCGAGTTGGTCGCTTTTTTTCTAAGGATATACATACGACAAGAGAAAGTGAGAGACTACTTCGATTGCCACTCTATAAAGATATAGATAAAAATGAAGTATTCACAGTATGCGAAAAAATATGCGAGTTCTTTAATGATTGAAATAAATTCTAGCCAAAGAAGATATTTTCTATTGTGTTCTATAGTTATATTGGCATTTTTAGTTTCTAGAATATTTCTCATTCATCTTGATATAGTAGAAAACTGGAAAGCATTTTACTATCAACCTATTGATGAATTTTATTATAACATATCAGCAATTGATTTTTTGTTTGGTAATGA
The DNA here is from genome assembly GCF_050113675.1 of Vibrio sp. TRT 21S02. NCBI lineage: Bacteria > Pseudomonadati > Pseudomonadota > Gammaproteobacteria > Vibrionales > Vibrionaceae > Vibrio > Vibrio sp. TRT 21S02. The sequence goes on along the minus strand of NZ_JBNJOI010000008.1, from coordinate 135,473 downwards.
TAATAATGAATTAGCTCTGTCTTCATTGCCTTCAAGTATATTGTTCGGTGGTGGTATACATAACGTAATAAGCACCGTATTTTTATATATATTTGGTCTTGAATTGTATTCTATAAGGTTAGCATCTGTTTTTACCGCTTTGAGCATTGTTGTAATACTTACACTAGTTCTTAACAGGTATGTTAGTAGTAAATTTGTAAGAATTTTTTCCTTGTTATATTTATGTAGTGAAGCTAGTTTTTTATCAGCCTCTATAATATCAGAGTTTAGCCTTTCAAGAATGTTGGTTGTAATAACTTCATTTTGTATTGTATGTTGGGCGATACGCAAGAATTTGGTAAGTAATTATTTCGCCTTGGGTTTATCAACTAGTCTTTTAGTTTTCTTTTCTTATATTACCAACGTTTTTATTTTGTTAGCGGCATTTTTGTTAGTCACTTATATTGGTAAGAAGTCACGGTTTGTTATTGCTTATATTGTTGGTGTTATAATTGGAACTTTGTTTTTTGTTTATTTTAACTATTATTTCCTATCTGTTGATCTGATAAAAGAAGTTAGATTTTTAATAGATGGATTTGGCAGTAGAGTTACTGTTCCCTCTTCAGAAAGTTTTATATATAGGCTTTATAATAATTTTCTTAATTTTTTTGATGCTAACTTTTTTCGATTTAATCTGTTTTTCCTTGTCTATTCTACTTTTTCTATTTTTTCTCTGATCATTTTATTTAAAAGATTGGGGAATAATGAATATTTAATTGTATTAGTATTCATATTGTCCTTTGTATTGCAGTGTTTGTTTATTAATGATTTTCCATATAGAAAGTTAATTACTATTCTTCCTATTTTTATATTAGCAAATACTTTTTTCTTTGATTTCATATTGAAGTCAAAGGATCATCTCAGTAACTTGAAAATAATATTATTATTCTCTTTTACAGGTTTGTCTTTATTTGGTTGGATTTCTGCACCATTTTTTGTTTCTATTAATGATAAGTGGTTATATTTTGTATTGATTTTAATTTGTTTTGTGCTTTTTACTTTTGTAAAAAATAACATGTTGGTTTTTAAAATTAATTTATTAATTATGTTTATCATTCCAAATATATTTTGTTGGTATTCAATAGTTAACTATGATTCAAAGTATTCAAATTCAATTAAAGAAATGAAGGACTACATAGGGAATGATATTTTAGTGGGGGGCTTCTCATATGCTTATTCCGCTTCAGTTTCAAAACCACCCTTGGTAAATATATATCGCTATAAAAACCTTAAAGAAGAGTATCTAAAAGATATTTGCACCGTAGTGACACATTATCAAGATTCATATGATATATACTCTATTGGTGTCGGGGCAATTCATCCTACTTATAATGATTATAGATTTAAATCTCAAATTGTTCGCACTTGGAAAATTAATGAACCTAGTTCTGATAGAGATATTGCGCTATACAAAATTTCATTACTTGAACCATTTTGTTTGAATTCGAAGGTTACTGATGGCAAATAATCTACATATAAAGGAAATTGATAGTATTAGAGGATTCGCCGTTCTGGGCGTTTTGTTGTTTCATGCAGGTATATCATTATTTTCTGGTGGCTATGCCGGCGTTGATGTATTTTTTGTTTTAAGTGGTTTTCTTGTTTCTGAATCGATAATCAGGGTCATGAATAATGGCAAATTTTGTTTTGTAGATTTTTACTTAAGACGATTTAAAAGAATATATCCTGCGGCCATTACTACCCTGTTCTTAGCATTGATTTTTGGCCAGATGATACAACTTCCTGATGAGTTGATAGAGTTGAAGAATAGTGCTTTTTCATTCTTTACGTTATCTACAGAATATTGGGCTTCAGATTCAATTAATTATTTTGGTATTGCAGTTGAGTTTAAACCATTAATTCATTATTGGAGTCTTGCTATTGAGCTTAAATATTATCTAATTACTCCTCTCTTTTTGTTTATTGGATATCGATGTTGTTCAAGTAAGCAACTGTTTTTCATTTCTATTGGATTTCTATTATTCATATGCATACAAGTTTTTTATGTTACTAGCATACATCCATCAGATTATTACTTCTCTTTCTTTGCTAGAAGTTGGCAGTTTTTCTTAGGTGTATGCATTTGCTTGTATATTAATGCATTCAAATTTGATTGGGTAAAGGTATTAGGTAATCGAATTTTTCTTGTTCTTGGCTATTTAATTATTCTATTTTCTTATTTATTTTTTGATTCAGAGTCAAACTTTCCTGGTTTATTATCTTTAGTCCCTTGTCTAGGGGCATGTATTCTTATATTAAATGCTAAAGCTAATAAGGATAGAAGGCTAGGTATGTTTATGACGTTGTTATCTTGGCTTGGGGTAATATCATTTAGTCTTTATTTACTTCACCAACCTATTTTTGCTTACTATAAATTATTACTTGGTAAGAGTATTAATGTTGATGGTATTTTAATATCTATCTTGGCATCAGTTATAATTAGTGCTTTTTTATATTATTTTGTGGAAAGGCGCTTCAATAGTTATTCTATTTCATCAAAAAGTACATATGTATACTGTCTTTGTTTAAGTCTTTTTTCTGTTTATTTGATTTTTATTCATGACAATAAATTAGGTCCAGATTCTAAAGAATATGTAGCCTTTCGTCACGAAAATAATCCTCGTATTAATGAGTGTAGAGTAACAAATAAAATCATTAATCCTGATACTTTATGTAGATATGGAAATTTTGAAACAGGAAATAGGAAGTTTTTCTTATGGGGTGATAGCCATGCTGACCAATTAGTACTTCCTCTTTCTGAGAGTTTGACTCCTTACGGGGCTGGAATTGAAGAGGCTGCTATCGCTGGTTGTCCTCCAATACTCAATTATGTGTCTAGTAACCCTAAGCGTAAGTGTGAAGAAAACAATAAGTTGATATATAATTACTTAATTAACCAGCCTCATATTACAGATGTTATCCTTCATGCATTTTGGATTGGTTACTTTGATAATGATATAGGCTCTAAAAGTAATAATATGGATGAGCTTTTAGTTTCATTTTCGGATATGATTAAGAAGTTAGAATCTAATGGTAAAGCAGTACACGTTATGTATCAAATTCCTCAGTTGGAAATTGATCCACCATTATATCTAGCACGACGTGCTTTTTTAGATTCTTATTTCTCGATGCAGTTACCTACTCTGACTATGGAAGATTTTGAAAGTAAGTCTTTATTGTCAACACAATTTTTAGACTTAGCTTTGAGTAATGTAAGTATTAATGCAATCTACCCTAGCCAATTATTATATGATAAAGAAAAAGATGATTTTACTTTTATTTATGACGGAAGGATTCTGTATCGTGATAACAATCATCTTTCGTTGTCTGGAGGTAGATATATATCAGATAAAATAGCTGAGAGGCTCATTGAATATCAACATCAAGATTAATCTATATAAAATTTAGCTTGTGCATTGGTACATAGTTTTATATAAGCTCATAAATAAGACTAAAGCCTTTAAATGATGACTATATGGTGAATGAGATGCTACTATCATTTCATTTGCTATATTTAATAGTTTCGACGGTGTTGAAGTATGCTATCCCAACCATTAGTTTCAATTATTACACCTTGTTATAATCCTGGTGAGGATATTTTAGGTACTATCTCAAGTGTGCTTAATCAAACCTACAATAATTTTGAGTTATTGCTAATAGACGATAATTCTCCCGCTGAGAAACCTCTTGGTTTCAAAGAGTTAGTTCTTTCAGATAAGAGAATTAGATACATCGAACGGTCTTGGAACGCAGGCCCTGCTGTCACTAGAAATCGAGGTATTCACGAAGCAAAAGGGCGATTCATCGCTTTCCTTGATGCTGATGATGAGTGGCATCCTGATAAGTTGCAAGAACAAGTTTCATTTATGCTAGAGCATAATGTTGAGCTGTCTTATACCGCATATGAAGTGATTGATTCTCGAGGCAAAGTTTTGGGTTCTCGTATACCACCAGTTGAGCTTTCTTATCAGGATATATTACGTTCAAATCAGATTGGCTGCTTAACTGCTGTATATGATGCAAATAAACTAGGCAAAGTATATATGCCAAATATTATGAAACGGCAAGATATGGGGCTTTGGTTAAAGATTCTTAGAGAAGGTTATATCGCTAAAGGGATTTGTCGACCACTCGCGCGCTATCGTGTAGGAAATAAATCAGTATCTTCAAATAAGCTGACAGTGCTAAAGTATCAATGGAGAATCTATAGAGAGATAGAAAAGCTACCTCTTTTAAAGTCAGTTAAGTACTTTAGCCATTATGCCTATAGAGGTGTATCTCGAAAGGTTTAGTCCGAAATAAGAAGGGGCTACTTAGCCCCAAACCCTGTTAACATAGTTTTGATTGTTTTGATGACAATATTCATGTCAAGCCAGAAAGAAAGATGTTTAATATAGTATAGATCGTGGGCTAGTTTTTCCCTAGTGGAGTCAGTATCGTCAGCATAGCCTTGAACGGTTTGAGCCCATCCTGTTATCCCTGGTTTTACCATGTGTCTGTATCCGTAAAATGGAATTTCTTGTTCAAACTGTATAACAAAACTCTCTTGTTCAGGCCGTGGTCCGATTAATGACATCTCTCCCTTTAACACATTGAAAAATTGCGGAAGCTCATCAATGCGCACTTTCCTGATCACTTTGCCAACTCTTGTTACACGGGCCTGTTCTTCAGTTGCAAATTTATCTTCTGCATCTTTTGATTTAACGGTCATGCTACGAAATTTGTAGATTCTAAAAGCTTTCCCTCCTTGACCTACTCTTTCTTGAATAAACATTGCTGGCCCAGGGTTTTCAATTTTAATCAGAATAGCAGTAATAGCCATTATGGGCAGGGTTATTGGAAAAGAAGCTAGAATTAAAACCGATTCCCAAAGACGTTTAATCTTGTGGTAGATTGGGTTAGGTGTCAGAGTACCTATATAATTTTCTGATAGATGTAGGGTTTGAACTTTTCCTTCAACCATCTCCCTAATACTTTCGGAGTGGAAAACGGGAATATTGTTTATACTACAATCTGCTATGAATTTTTCTTGCTCTGCAGATAGTTTCCCGTGCAAGTCTACGACTAGTCCATCCTGAGCAGCTCTTAAATCTAAATTTTCTAAGATCTTTAACTCTAGACGTGCATGCTTAGCGTGAAGATTTTCAACACTAAAATTATCTATAGCTGTTAGTTTCATTTTATATTGTTCACCACGAAATATAGCAGAAACGTACATCCAGAGTAGGTGTAAAAGAAATCCATATATCAGGATCTCCCGAGAGTACTCAATTCTTAACAGTAGTATCAATGCCATAGCAAAAGCATATAATGACGCCAGAACTGGTAAGATATAGAATTTTCGATCGACTAACAAATAGTTGGTTATTTTGGGAATTGTTAATGATGCCCCTATATATGCTGTACTTATAATCCACATACTATTAACGACAGTGATTGGTAGCGTTGAGCGCCAACCAGTAAAAATGTGAATTAGTAATACGCTTCCAATAATGCCAATACCATGACAAATAATTGAGTTTTGAAATAGTCTTTTCACTTTTTTGCCCGTTTCTTTATCTATTCTTACAAGATTTGTTTTAGCACACGATCTGCCTTCACTCGCGTAATTTTACGCATCAGCTTTTGGACAACCTCAGGATAATCTTCCACTTTTTCTAGTTGTTTGTATGTACAGATGAGTTGAGTGTGTTGCAGAATATTCTCTACTTCTTGTTCGAACTGTTTAGTTAGGTGATGGTAGTGATCTTGAATGAGAATCGCGTTCTCTAAATCAAGTTTCCATGCACGTGGGTTTAGATTATTGCCAGTGATCAGCATGTATCGTTTATCTACCCAAATCCCTTTTAAGTGAAAGCTATTTTCATCGTGTTTCCAGAGATGGATAGAGAGTTTTCGTGCAGCAATATTTGCTTCATTTACTTTAGCAAACTGGCGAAGGTTACGTTCGTAAAGGTACGGCAATCCGCCGATGGTTTTAAATTCTTCTTCGGGAGCAATATAAAAGTCATTCGCGGTTTTATCACCAACAACAATGGTAACTTTTACACCACGTTTTATCGCTTTTTTTACTTCCTTTGCCACTGGTTTTGGGAAGTTAAAATATGGAGTACAAATGAAGACTTCATCTTTTGCCAATGCAATAAGCTGAGCGATGCCTTGGTTTAATCGGTTACGTTTTCGCCCTAGGCCAACAATTGGAGTAACGGCGACTTGATCTGGACTGATGCTTTCTGATGTAAACTGATAAGACGCTTTTGCTAGCGCCGCACGGAACTGGCGAATATCCGCTTTAATTTCTTTGGTTTCAGGCTTTGCAGGGCAGGCAAGGTTATTTACTGCTGGGTGAGCAACCATTTGCTCCTGAATAAATTGCACCATGCTATTAGCTAAAGAGGTATTGCGTAGCGAATGATAGCGATCAAAGCGGTATTTTTCTTTGTAGTTCAGGTAGATATTATTGAGGCTTGCACCACTGTATATTACCTGATCATCTATAATAAAGCCTTTTAAATGCAGCACACCAAACACTTCTCGACCACGAACCGGAATCCCATAAACAGGAACTGTATGTTGGTAGCGCTCAGAGAACTCTTTGTACATCGATGCGTTTGTTTTAGATGCTTCAACACCGATTAGGCCACGTTGTGCGCGGTGCCAATCAACACATACATTAATATCTAAACCAGGATTGCGTTGCTTAGCTTCGTAAAGCTCGGTCAATATTTCTCGACCGGCTTCGTCATCTTCAAGATAAAGTGCAACAAGGTAAATTCGTTTGCTGGCTTCTCGAATCGCTTGTATTAAGCGAGTTCTGAAATCTGACGCAGCGTACAACGTCTCAAATTGCGCGGGATCTTGCGCTAGAGTTGGAAGTTGTTCGAATAAATTCCTATTGCTGATCATGTTGGGTGGATTACCTTAACTAAAAGAGGACATCGGATATTAGCAAATCTAAACGGCCGTTTACCAGAAAAGCTGTGAATTTCAGGGATTCTGCTGCTGAAAATGCATTGGAATGAGACTTTTTCCACCGCTTATGTAGCGATTAAAGAGTTGTTTGAGGTGGTGTGGTAGCGCCTCGCTATCAGTCGTATGAAATCCATGCTGTTGATAAAAAGCCTCTAGGTGAGCATAAGCAAAGCAGTATGTTCTCTCATTCAAAATAGTGTTGCGACAATGGTTCATGAGCAGATGTCCAACACCGGTGCCTCGATGCGTTGGCACAACGAGCATTCCAGTTAACAGTTGTAGTTGTTCTAGAGGACGAAACCGAACCACTGCAACAATCATATTGTTTTCATACCCGACAATAGTCACTTCATTTTTTTTCGCTTTTGCTGAAGGGTAGTGCGTTTTATAAATTCGTGCGACTAGTGGAAGTTTTATTGGCTCTAGTGTCTGAAAGGTCAGCTTACTCATTCTCATTGGGCGACTATCTATTGTAGAATGAAGTCAGTTTAAATGACTTGATAAAACTGATGCAAACTCTCACTCAGGCCAGTTTGGCACCTTTCCACACTTTTTCTATCGAACAAACTTGTGATTATTTGATGGAAGTGTCTTCTATTGACGAACTTAAAGCGGCATTTCAGAACCCTGAATGGCTCACTATTCCGAAGCTTGTATTAGGAAAAGGCAGCAATATGTTGTTTACCCAGCACTTCGAAGGCGTTGTGTTGTTAAATCGCCTCTTGGGTAAATCTGTTGAAGAGTCAGAAACGCATTGGAAACTGCATGTTTCGGCTGGGGAAGATTGGCCTTCTTTCGTTCAGTGGTGTGTTGAGAAAGGTTACAATGGTTTAGAAAATTTGGCGCTAATTCCTGGCTGTGTCGGTTCTGCACCCATCCAAAACATAGGTGCTTATGGGGTGGAATTACAAGATGTGTGTGAGTATGTGGATGTATTGTGCCTCGAGTCTTATCGGATCATTCGATTGAATGCTGAAGAGTGTGAGTTTGGCTATCGCGACTCAATTTTTAAGCATCGACTCTACCAAAAAGCCGTGATTGTTGCTGTTGGTTTTCGTTTATCCAAAAGCTGGAATGCGAATGTCCAATATGGCCCGCTTAAGTCTTTTAAGCAAGATACGGTGACCGCGCGAGAGGTGTTTGAACGTGTCTGCCAGATCCGCCAAGACAAATTGCCAGATCCATCAGTAAACGGAAATGCCGGAAGTTTTTTTAAAAACCCTATTGTGGAAGAGTCGCACTATCAACGTCTTGCTCAGCAGTATCCAGATATTGTTGCCTATCCTGTTGCAAACGGCACGAAGCTAGCCGCAGGTTGGTTAATAGATCAATGTGGCTTAAAAGGAGAAATGTGTGGTGGGGCGCAGGTACACCCGAAGCAGGCATTAGTCATTGTCAATAAGTCGCAAGCAATTGCAGAGGATGTGGTCAGTCTAGCAGCTCTAGTTAGACAGCGAGTACTGGATAAATTCGGTGTGGAGTTGGAACATGAAGTGCGCTTTATGGGGGCAAGACATGAGACCAGCTTAGAGCGCATTTTAGGTAAGCCACTATGAAAGATCATAAGACTAAGCTGAGCTTACTCAAAGCTCTTTCCCAAGGAGGCTTTCACTCAGGTGAAGATCTCGGGGCAGAGCTTGGCATTTCTCGGGCGGCAGTTAGCAAACATATCAAGGGAATACAAGCTTGGGGTGTGGATGTATTTCGTGTTCAGGGCAAAGGTTATCAATTAGCTGAGCCCCTGCAGTTACTGGATGAACATACTCTACGAAATGGTGTTAATAAGCCACTCAGTCTTATACCGATCATTGACTCAACAAATCAGTACTTGCTGGAAAGAGTGGATGAGCTTGAATCGGGCTCGGTTTGTCTAGCAGAATACCAAGCTAAAGGGAGAGGACGGCGTGGTCGAGAATGGGTGTCGCCGTTTGGTTCGAACCTATATCTCTCAATGTTTTGGCGCTTGGATGCTGGTATGGCGGCAGCAATAGGGTTAAGCCTTGTTGTTGGTGTTGCAATTGTAGAAGCGTTGCAACAACAAGGAATTGAAGGCATAAAATTAAAGTGGCCCAATGATCTCTATTTTCAAGATCGAAAGTTAGCGGGAATTTTGGTTGAAATGTCTGGTCAAGCTGGCGGAGCTGCAAACTTAGTCATCGGAATGGGGATGAATTTAAAGATGCAGCAGAATACGTCGGGGATCACCCAACCATGGGCTAGCCTCAGTGAAGTGCTTGAAGAAAAAGAACTCGATCGCAATCAGCTTGCCATTTCAATGATTAATACACTTCAGATTGCTCTTGAAGATTATGAAGCCAAGGGAATGTCTGGTTTTGTTGAGCGCTGGAATCGGCTTGATAATTTTCTAGGAAGAAAAGTTAAGCTTATTATGGGTACACGCGAAGTTGTTGGCATTGAGCGCGGGATCAATGAGCAAGGAGCCGTGTTATTAGAAACAGAGATTGGGGTAGAGGCATACATCGGTGGTGAAATTTCACTACGCCAAAGCTGATTCTATTCGGTGGTTAACGCCAATGATGCTCTTTAGGTTTAAAGGGAATAATGTCAGCAGCTTCACACTCCTCCTGAAGTACATCACCATCTAAAGCACATCGAAAGCGGCCGATTTGTGCGGAAAGCTCCTGCATTAAAACAATATTGGTGTGGTTAGGGTTTTTACAGCGACTAACCACTCTATCAATGTGGCTTTGCTGGGCCCATAACCTGTCTTGCATTTCCTCAGATGCAGATAAAATCATCTCCTCACACATGTCCTTTTTAAATTGCTCAAAGGCTGCGGGATTGTGCTCAGCAAGTTCCATTAGTTCATCAAATGATGGCAGGGTTTGAGTTAATGGTGTCACACTCATAGCTGATTCCTTACATCCGGGTGATTAATTTATCAACAAGCTACTATAAGGATAAGAGATAAAATAGAGCAAAGTTTGAACGAAAATGGACTTTCTCAAATTTGAGAAATCTGTTTTGCTTGTGGAATAATGGGGATCGAATTACTTATTTTAGATTTCTTAAATAGAATCAGGGAGGTAATGATTAGAGGAGCAAAATTGAGTAGCTACAACGGCGCTCCCCTTCAATAATATGTTCGGTTCTGGTGATAGTGCATTCTTTACCTAATAGTTTTTGAAAAACATTTAACTCAGATTGGCATAAGCTTGGACATCGTTTTGCCGCTTTACAAATGGGGCAGTGATTTTCAATCAGCAGATAACCATTCTCTGTCTTTTCAAGCTCGGCCATATAGCCTTCTTGCTCTCGCAGTGATACTAAAACTTGCAATTTATCTTCTAAGTTAGGGCTACCAGCGATTGCTTTTTGGTATTGTTCAAGAGTTTTTACTTCCCGTTCTGCCGTTACCTTAGCAACCCCTTCTTTGCCAAATACAGACTCAATGGCATCAATCACTTGAATGGTAAGTTCACTATGACGATCAGCAAACTGAGCATGGCCTTTCTGGGTTAAAGACCAATGGCGGGTTGGACGGCCGACTTTTACTTTCACATCATGAAAAGCGAGAATGCCATCATCTTCAAGGCCCTGCAGGTGCTGACGAGCTCCCATAGTCGTCATTGATAGTTCTTCCGCTAACTGTTTTGCGGTAATGGCACCATCGCGTTTAATGGTTTGTAGTATCCTATCGACTGTTTTCATCACTTCCCTCTTTTATTTTCGTTATTATGTCGGAATGAGTTTATAAAGCAAAGAATTTACTATGTTGAACTTTATGGCTGATCAATTGACTTCGTCTTTTGATAACACTTTTTCGCAAAAATCTTCGCTAGTGTTAGTTTTGACTATGCTAAACTGTCGAGCAATGAAATTGAGTACTTGGTGTCAGCCAAGATTAGTGATGTTAAAGGATATAAAGTGAGCAACTATACTCAGCAAGTAACCAATCAAAATTACCCAGAACTGCCACAAAACTTCCCTCAAAGTAACGAAATTAATTTACGTGAGCTGTTTGATGCGCTTTGGGTAGGTAAGTGGACAATTATTGTTACCACAGTATTATTTGCAGTGAGCGCCATATGTTACTCATTATTTGCTCAGCAATGGTGGAGCTCAAAAGCAAAAGTGTCTCAATCTCAGCCTCAAGACATAGCTGCTTACCAGCAACAGGTTAAGCAATTTCAACCAGTTTTTGATATTTATCAAGAAGATGGCACGGTACTAGTAAGCGAAGAACTCAATGACTTGATGGATACCGAAGTATTATTTCAACGTTTTATTGATGGGCTTAATTCAACTAATAATAAAAAAGCATTTTTAGATGCAAGTTCTGAATTTCAGGTGTTTAAGCAGCAGCTGATAGAAAATACTGAAGGCAATGTGGAAGCTGAAAAAGAAGCGAATCGTAAGCTGTATGCTGAATGGTTTCAGAAAATTTTAGCTAGCGCGGTAGATAAAAAAGCAGAGTTTTCTCCTTACAACGTGAGTTTTCAAGCTACAACAAAAGAAAGTAGCTTTATTATGCTTTCAAAATATATGGGTGTTATTAAACAAAAAGCTCGTAATGATGCTTTAAATAACCTAGAAGCAATTGTGACAGCAAAAAAGCATGAACTCATACAGCAAAAACATATTTTAACTTCTCAAGCTAAAAATCGCTTACAGGTAGAAGTTGAGCGAGCTCAGTATGCATTAGATATTGCTGAGGCTGCTGGAGTAAATCAGCCAATTCAAACCAATTCAAACCAAGAAATTTTTTCGATTGACTTGGGAACTAAAGCTCTAGCAGCGAAAGTAAAGGCGCTAGAATCAGTGAAAAACTTAAGTGTTATTGAACCTCGTTTACAACAAATTGATGCTAAGCTTGATATGCTAAACAACTTGAAAGTTGATCGCTCAATTGATTTTCAAACTTTCCGCTTTTTGGAAAATGTTGAACCACCAATTTCTCGTGATAAACCCAAACGCGCTCTTATTGCTGTACTAGGTACACTTCTTGGAGGGATGTTGGGTGTGGCAATCGTGCTAATACGTTTTGCATTTCGACGTGAGGAAGATTAAGCATATAAACATATCAAGTTAAAGGGCTCTCTATAGAGCCCTTTTTTATTCTACTTTTTCGTTATCTACCTCACAAAAAAAAATGCGTTTGCCCTTGGGATCAACCTTTTTACCCCTCATATAGGTATCACAAGGCCTTATTGGCTGTTATCAAATCAAACATGGAAACTTTCAGGAGAGACGACCGATGAACATTCGTCCATTACATGACCGAGTTATCGTAGAGCGTAAAGAAGTAGAGTCTAAGTCTGCTGGTGGCATTGTGCTGACGGGTTCAGCCGCAGAAAAATCAACGCGTGGCGTCGTATTAGCTGTAGGTAAAGGCCGCATTCTGGAAAACGGTACAGTTTTGCCACTAGATGTAAAAGTGGGTGATACGGTTATCTTTGCTGAAGGCTATGGTACAAAAACTGAAAAAGTAGACGGTAAAGAAGTGTTAGTAATGTCTGAAAATGACATTCTGGCAATCGTAGAGTAATAGCAATCATTGAGTAATTTTTGCTCAGATTCAACTCCTAATCAAAAACAAAGAATTTAGAAAAGGAAACTAAAGATGGCTGCTAAAGACGTTAAATTTGGTAACGATGCACGTATTAAAATGCTAGAAGGTGTAAACGTTCTAGCTGACGCAGTAAAAGTAACACTAGGTCCTAAAGGCCGTAATGTAGTTCTAGATAAATCTTTCGGTGCACCAACAATTACTAAAGATGGTGTATCTGTAGCGCGCGAAATCGAACTTGAAGATAAGTTCCAAAACATGGGTGCGCAAATGGTAAAAGAAGTAGCGTCTCAAGCAAACGACGCTGCGGGTGACGGCACAACAACGGCAACTGTTCTTGCACAGGCTATCGTTAATGAAGGCCTTAAAGCAGTCGCTGCAGGCATGAACCCAATGGATCTTAAGCGTGGTATCGATAAAGCAGTGGTTGCAGCGGTTGAAGAGCTAAAAGCGCTATCTGTTCCATGTGCTGATACAACAGCGATTGCACAGGTTGGTACTATCTCTGCAAACTCTGACTCGACAGTAGGTAACATCATTGCTGAAGCGATGGAAAAAGTAGGCCGCGACGGCGTTATTACAGTTGAAGAAGGTCAGGCTCTACAAGACGAGCTAGACGTAGTAGAAGGCATGCAGTTCGACCGTGGTTACTTATCTCCTTACTTCATCAATAACCAAGAAGCTGGTTCTGTTGATCTAGAAAGCCCATTCATCCTACTAATCGATAAGAAAGTATCGAACATCCGTGAACTTCTTCCAACTCTGGAGGCGGTAGCGAAAGCATCTCGTCCACTTCTAATCATCGCTGAAGATGTAGAAGGCGAAGCGCTAGCGACCCTCGTTGTGAACAACATGCGTGGCATCGTGAAAGTAGCGGCTGTTAAAGCACCAGGCTTTGGTGACCGTCGTAAAGCAATGCTACAAGATATCGCTATCCTAACTGGCGGTACAGTGATTTCTGAAGAGATCGGTCTAGAGCTAGAGAAAGTAACTCTTGAAGATCTAGGTCAGGCGAAGCGCGTGACTATCACTAAAGAAAACTCAACCATCATCGATGGTGCGGGTGAAGAAGCAATGATCCAAGGTCGTGTTGCTCAAATCCGTCAGCAAATCGAAGAAGCGACTTCAGATTACGACAAAGAGAAACTGCAAGAGCGCGTAGCTAAACTGGCTGGCGGTGTTGCAGTGATCAAAGTTGGCGCAGCCACTGAAGTTGAAATGAAAGAGAAGAAAGACCGCGTTGAAGATGCACTTCATGCAACTCGCGCTGCGGTTGAAGAAGGTGTGGTTGCTGGTGGTGGTGTAGCACTTATTCGCGCAGCATCTAAAGTTGCTAACCTTGAAGGTGACAACGAAGAGCAAAATGTTGGTATCCGTGTAGCACTACGTGCAATGGAAGCGCCAATTCGTCAAATCACTAAGAACGCAGGTGATGAAGAGTCTGTTGTTGCTAACAACGTACGTGCTGGCGAAGGTAACTACGGTTACAACGCGGCAACTGGCGAATACGGTGACATGATCGAGATGGGTATTCTAGATCCAACTAAAGTAACTCGCTCTGCACTTCAATTTGCAGCATCAGTAGCGGGTCTGATGATCACAACTGAAGCGATGGTAACAGACTTACCACAGAAAGATGCGCCAGCTATGCCTGATATGGGCGGCATGGGTGGTATGGGCGGCATGGGCGGTATGATGTAATCCGCTTATCTCATTAGCGATGGGTTTAAACCTGACGCTATGAGTTTGTAACTCAGCCTTAAATCAAAACCAGAGTCTATTGGCTCTGGTTTTTTTGTTATTTAGAGAAAAGAAAAAGGCTTCCATTAGGAAGCCTTTATAAATCACTCAATGAGATTAAAGAATAAGGTCGCGAACTTCAGGATCTTTACGTTCTAGGTAATGTGTTGATTTAATGCGGCGAATCGTGCGGCAGCGACCACGAATCAATAATGTTTCTGTTGTTGCAATGTTGCCTTGGCGGCTGATGCCGTCCAGTAAATCGCCTTTGGTGATCCCTGTTGCAGAGAAAACTACATTATCACTGCGAGCCATATCATCCATTTTTAGCACCACGTTGGCTTGTACACCCATTTCTTCACAGCGTTTTAGCTCAGCAGCACCGTAGATGCGGTTTTCTTCGTTATCACCTTTTACTTCATGACGTGGAAGTAAGCGGCCGTGCATGTCGCCATCTAGCGCACGGATAACAGCGGCGGAGACTACACCTTCTGGTGCACCACCAATACAATACATCGCATCCACTTCGCTATCTGGCATGCAAGTTAAAATAGAGGCAGCAACATCGCCATCAGGCACGGCAAACACGCGAACACCCATTGCTTGCATTTGCGCGATCACTGCATCATGACGAGGCTTAGCTAGCGTGATCACCACGAGTGTATCGAGTGATTTATTCAATGCTTTGGCGATATTTTCCAAGTTTTCTTTCAATGGCTTATTAAGGTCGATGCAGCCTTTTGCTCCTGGGCCAACCACCAGTTTTTCCATGTACATGTCAGGCGCTTTAAGGAAGCTGCCTTTTTCTCCCGCGGCCAGTACAGCTAGAGCATTGGATTGCCCCATTGCCGTCATGCGAGTCCCTTCGATAGGGTCAACAGCAATATCAACTTCATCACCGCCAATACCGACGTTTTCACCGATGTAGAGCATTGGTGCGTCATCAATTTCCCCTTCGCCAATAACAATTTCACCGCTGATATCAGTTTTGTTCAGTAGTGTGCGCATAACTTCAACCGCAGCACCGTCAGCGGCATTTTTATCGCCCCGACCTAACCATTTATAACCAGCTAATGCTGCACCTTCTGTGACTCGAGAAAATGCCATTGCCAAATCGCGTTTCATGATGACTCCAATACATAGGTAATAGGGCTAAAAATCGACGCGATTCTAGCATATCAAAAAGGAAACGTTTGCTTTTTTACTGCAAACTCTATTGAACTGGATCAATAGGGAGCGTTAAAGTGACGGTATGACAAGGTCAGAAGGCTTATAAGTCAGAAGTATGTCAATATGCGCCGTTTTTTTGACCGAATGGCTCAAAATAGCAAATATAGAGAGTGTTTATCTTAGCCACGCTGAGTAGAATGGGGCTATGGGTTAAACTCGACCAAATTGAAGAAAGGTAGGCGAACATGTCTTTTGAAGTACTAGAACAACTAGAAGCAAAAATCCAAACAGCAGTAGACACCATTGCACTGCTTCAGATGGAAGTAGAAGAGCTAAAAGAAGAAAAAGAAAAGCTAGCTAGCGAAGCGAATGAGCTACGTTCAAACCGTGAAGCGCTTGAGCAAAAAGCACAGCAAATGCAGCAAGAGCACGCGGCATGGCAAGATCGCATCCGTAATCTACTTGGTAAAATGGATGAAGTTGAGTAATCAACAACAAGCCTTTTATTACAACAAAAACGCCAGCGTCATGCTGGCGTTTTTGTTTTTCGAGAGAATTAATTTAGCTCAAGCTTTTGGTCGTACACCTAGGGTGTGGCACAGAGCATAGGTCATTTCTGCTCGGTTTAGTGTGTAGAAGTGGAAGTCCTTTACGCCTTCGCGGCTTAACACACGCACCATATCAATTGCTTGGCTTGCACCAACCAGTTGGCGCGTTGTTGGGTCATCATCCAGACCTTCAAATTGTTTTGCCATCCAGCCCGGAACTTTGACGTTATTCTGAGCAGCGAAACGAGACGCTTGCTTGAAGTTTGATACTGGAAGAATGCCCGGTACGATTTCAACATCAATGCCTGCAGCGACGCAGCGATCACGGAATCGAAGGTAGCTCTCTACATCAAAAAAGAACTGAGTGATAGCGCGGTTAGCACCGGCATCGACTTTACGTTTTAGATTCAATAGATCGGCTTGTGCGCTTTTAGCTTCAGGGTGAACTTCTGGAAAAGCCGCGACGGAAATATCAAAATCATGGCGAGATTTGAGCAGTTCCACAAGATCGGATGCATACATATCAGGTGCGCCGCCACCGGGTGGAATATCACCGCGCAGAGCAACGATGCTTTCAATGCCATTTGCCCAGTAATCGTCAGCAATTTTAATCAATTCTTCACGAGAAGCATCGATACAAGTTAGATGAGGAGCGGCTACCAGCCCTGTCTCTGACTTGATCTCTTTAATGATGGAGTGGGTACGATCACGCTCACCAGAGTTTGCTCCGTAGGTAACCGATACAAATTTTGGTTGCAGTGTTTTTAAGCGGTGAACAGAGTTCCAGAGTGTCTCTTCCATTTTTTCGCTACTTGGAGGAAAAAACTCGAAAGAAACGTTGATATCATCAGCGAGTTCCGCGATATTCTGGTTTAGTGCGTCGATATGACTGGCGTGCGTGTATCCCATCTTACTCTCCCTGTGGTAGCGTCCACTACCCAAACTTCCAAATCTTCAAACTGACGTTTAGACGTCTATATGTCCAAAGAATGTAATGAATACGTTTTAATGTCAATAATGTGATTATGAATTTTTTTCAAGTTGATAATTAAGGTAACTCAAGTTCGGGGCAGATGTTGAGTAAAATCGTCTAAATGCGAGGGAAAAGAAAAAGGCTTCGACGAATGCCAAAGCCTTTTGTATCAATTATAACAAACTAGAAAGTAGGTTGAGATCGGATTGGATTGCTCCTGCAGTGACTTCGCGCCCCGCGCCCGGCCCTCGAATAACCAGTGGATTATCTTTATACCACTTACTTTCAATCGCAAAGATGTTGTCGCATGGCAGGAGGTTCGCCAAAGCATGTTCTTTATTCAATGCTTCGACTCCAACCGTTGCCGTGCCGTTTTTCTCTAAACGTGCAATGTAACGCAGCACTTTATCTTCGCGCTGGGCTTTTTCTAACCGCTCTGCGAGCAGCTCACTTAATAGTTGGCTTTTATCAAGGAAGTCATCCAGTGATAACCCGGCTAATTCTTGCGGAACTAAGCTTTCTACTTTGACCGCTTCTGGTTCGATATCTAATCCTGACTCACGTGCGAGGATCACCAACTTTCGCATCACATCGGAGCCATCTAAGTCACTGCGAGGATCCGGCTCGGTAAGTCCTTGTTGCCAAGCAAGATCGACTAACTCTGCGAATGGAACACTGCCATCGTATTGTTGGAACAACCAAGACAAGGTGCCAGAGAAGATCCCGGAGAGTGCTAAGATTTCATCGCCACTTTCGCGCAAGTCTCTTACCGTATGGTTAATAGGTAATCCAGCACCGACGGTCGCATTGTAGAGCCAGTGACGGTTGATCTTGGCAAACGCATCTTTTACATCATGGTAATAGCGGCTAGAAGCCGAGCCAGCGACTTTGTTTGCTGATATTAGGTGCATACCTTGTTGGGCAATATCTAGGTAACGTTCAGCGAGCTCTTGGCTTGCGGTCACATCAAGTACCACGAGATCGTCATAACCCTGAATTGCTCCTAATTGCTCAATCCAAGAAAAATTCTGATATTCGATGGCTTCTTCATCGAATCGTGCCGCTACCAAATTGGCATCGATACCGTTTGGGTTATACCAATAGGTTTGGCTATCAATGACGGCTACTAACTCAAAGTTCATGCCACGACGCTTTTCTAAATCACGCTTTTGTTCCGCAAAAAGAGTTAACCAACTGGAACCTATATTTCCTTTGCCGCACAGTGCGACAGCGACGCGTTTCTGAGCTTGAAACAGCTGTGTGTGGATACCTTTAACCAAGGGTTTGGTATCGACAGTGCGTAAGACGGCAACCAGACTGAGTCCAGACTCTGACTCAGAGATAAACTCAACCGGTGCGTGCTTTAGCTGCTGATAAAACCCATAGCAATGATTCGGGTTTTTCGTCACGCCAGCCCCAACGGCTGCCACAAGCGAATAACCTTCTTTCAGTTTGATTTCTGCCTCGGTTGCTACGTCTTGTAGGTAGCTGAGTGCGCCATTCACAATTTCAGAGGTGTAAGCAAGGTTTAATGTGTGCTGATCCGTTTGAGTTTCAAAAGCAAGGGGTTCGAGCTGCGCTCGTTTTAGACCAGCTAAAACTTCCTGTTGCTGGCGGATAAAGTCATGGCCGGAAGCAAAATGCAGCCGGATCAGCATCACTTCATCAAGTGAAGAGATGATTTTTGCACCGCGGCCAGAAGCCAACACGCGTTCGATTCTGGTTGAACCGGATTCCGGCTCATAGCTGCAGCGTAAGTGACAATCCATAGTACTTTGAGCAACAGGCTGTAAAGTTCGGCTATGGAGTACTGGAGCGGCTAGACGAGCCAATTCGCTGGCTTCATCAAGGCGCAGTAAAGGAAGTAAACAAGCATCGCTGACTAATCGAGGGTCAGCGCTATAAACCCCAGCCACATCACTCCAAATGGTTACCTTGCTTGCATCAGCTAATGCACCAATAACAGTGGCGGAGTAATCAGAGCCATTACGGCCGAGTAAGACGGTATCACCACGCTCGCTTTGTGCCATAAATCCGGTGATCACGACGCGATGTTGGGCATGTTGGGCGAGGGTTTCTTTCAACAATGGGTATGACGCACCGCGGTCAACCTCAGGCTGAGTACCGGGCTCCGCTCTGAGAAAAGCGCGTGCATCTTGTGCGACGGCAGGCAGTTTGTTTTGAGTTAATAGGGCTGCCAGTAAGCGCGATGACCAAACTTCGCCATGTCCAAGCACATTGGCTTGCTCTGCTGAACTCAATGGTGCAGTAAGCTCGCCTAAAGTGCTGAACTCATCATGCAATAGTGACAGTAATTCAGTACGGGTATTGGTTGTGATCAGCGACTCAATCAATTCACTCTGAAAATGGCGCAGCTCTTGTAGCGCTTCATGTGCTAAGCGGCCATCTTTATTGAGCGCTTCGAGAAATGCAATCAATCGATTGGTGGTTTTGCCAGCCGCCGAGACCACAATCAAATCTTCGCTGTCCGAATACTCTTTTAAGATATTAGCAACTCGGCGGTAGCATGCAGGGTTTGCTAAGCTACTACCACCAAATTTATGCAATTGACGAGGCTGGCTCATTATCGGTACTCCTTCGCTTTTGCAAAGGCTTGTTGGAGATCATCGATTAGATCCTGCGCATCTTCTAGGCCAACGGATAAGCGCAGCAATTGTTGAGAAACCCCCGCTTCGGCCAGTGCCTCTTCACCCATTGCGCGGTGCGTCATGGACGCTGGATGACAAATCAAACTTTCTACGCCACCTAAAGATTCTGCAAGAGAGAAGAGCTCCAGCTCGCTAACAAAGAATTTTAGTTGCTCAAAGCTGCCTGCAAATTCGAAACTTAACATTGAACCAAAACCAGATTGCTGTTTCTTTGCAATGTCGTGGCCAGGATGATTTGGCAGGCTAGGGTGGTAGATGGTGCCAACGAGTTCCTGTTGTTGTAGGTAATTAAGAATATCACGAGAGCTCTCTTCGTGAACGCGCATACGTGCGCCTAATGTACGTATACCGCGCAGAGTCATATAGCTATCAAACGGTGTTCCGGTGGCGCCAATGCAGTTACCCCACCAAGCTAGCTCTTCCGCGTGTTCTTCGGTTTTAGTGATCACCACGCCACCAATGACATCGGAATGGCCATTGATGTACTTGGTGGTTGAATGAATAACAAAATCAGCACCTAGCTCGAGGGGCTTTTGGAATACAGGAGTCAAAAAGGTGTTATCGACCGCAACCAATGCGCCAACTTGTTTGGCTTGCTCGCATACTTTCGCGATATCGACAACGCGCACCAAGGGGTTGGAAGGAGTTTCAAGTAAAATCAATTTAGGCTTAAGAGCAATAGCGGCTTCGAATGCTTGTTCATCTGATTGATCAACAAACAAGACCTTAAAGTCGCCTTTTTGTGAGCGTGTATTGAACAGGCGGTATGTGCCACCGTAGCAGTCGTGAGGCGCGACGATCAGATCGTCAGGGCCAAGAAAGGCGGAGACCCACAAGTTTAAGGCAGAGGTTCCACAATTGGTTACCACGGCGCCTTTACCTGACTCCAGCTCAAACAAAGCGGTTTCTAACAGGCCACGATTGGGGTTACCCGAGCGGGTGTAATCGTATGTCGGCACTTCACCAAAGGCGGGAAATCCATAATTTGTCGAGAGGTAAATAGGTGGCACAACGGCATGATGTTGAGTGTCGGACTCGATACCAGTACGTACCGCGATAGTGGCTGGTTTGCGGGTGCTCATAGATGTTTCCTTTCGAACTGTGGTGATTTTTAAACAGTAATACGTTGCAACTTTGCTGAATTTGGTTATACCTGTTAACAGCAAATCACGTATTCTTAATCCTTATCTCACAACTTTACTTCTCAAAAATGAAGACGTCAACACTTCTAGACGTCTATATGTCTTTGCTTATAGCCTTAGATCCCGCTAAAATCTCGGTTTGTGATTTTTATATAACTGATGATAATGAAGGTGCGCAATGGCTGATTGGAATGGGGAATATATAAGCCCATACGCGGAGCATGGTAAGAAAAGTGAACAGGTGAAAAAAATTACTGTTTCTATTCCTTTGAAAGTGCTGAAGGTGCTAACTGATGAGCGTACTCGCCGTCAGATCAATAACTTGCGCCACGCGACAAACAGCGAGTTGTTATGTGAAGCGTTTTTACATGCCTACACGGGTCAGCCACTGCCAACGGACGAAGATTTACGTAAAGATCGCCCAGACGATATTCCGGCAGAAGTGAAGAAACTGATGACCGAGATGGGCATTGAGTTTGAAGCGTTCGATGAAGAATAACTAACAATACGCACCGTTTTTCGCTGGAAGCCGATGTCTTGTCTATCGATAAGAACAATAAAAAACCGCTGAGACTATCAGCGGTTTTTTTATTGAGATAATTTATGCCATGTAGTTTTCTGGCATCTCAATTCGAGCCACACCTGAGTCAACCGCGGCTTGTGCGACGGCTTTAGCTACACGTGGCAGTAGGCGTGGGTCCATTGGTTTTGGAATGATGTAACCCGGACCAAATTCCAGTTTATCAACCCCTGCGGCTTTGAGCACATCAGCAGGAACTGCTTCTTTTGCTAGCTCACGGATCGCATCAACTGCAGCGAGTTTCATCTCATCATTAATTTCACTGGCACGAACATCCAATGCGCCGCGGAAGATGAATGGGAAGCACAATACATTATTCACTTGGTTTGGATAGTCTGAGCGGCCTGTTCCCATAATCAGGTCATCACGTACTTCGTGTGCCAGTTCTGGTTTGATCTCTGGATCTGGGTTTGAGCAGGCGAAGACGACTGGTTTGTCTGCCATTAGCTTCAAAGCTTCGGCTGGAAGCAGATTTGGACCAGATACGCCTAAGAACAGATCGGCACCTTCAATGACATCTTCCAGTGTGCGTTTGTCTGTGTTGTTCGCAAATAGTTGCTTGTATTCGTTCAAGTCATCGCGGCGAGTGTGGATAACACCTTTACGGTCAAGCATGTAGATTTTTTCACGCATTGCACCACATTTTATCAGTAGCTCCATACATGCCACGGCTGCCGCACCAGCACCTAAACAGACGATCGTTGCTTCTTCAAGCTTTTTACCCTGAAGCTCAATTGCATTAAGCATACCTGCTGCCGTAACGATCGCTGTACCGTGCTGGTCGTCATGGAAAACAGGGACATCGCAGCGTTCAATCAAACGCTTTTCAATTTCAAAACAATCTGGTGCTTTGATGTCTTCGAGGTTAATGCCACCAAACGTGTCTGCAATGTTAGCGACGGTATCGACGAACTCATCGATAGTACGGTGCTTAACTTCAATGTCAATCGAGTCTAGACCTGCAAAGCGCTTAAATAATAGCGATTTGCCTTCCATCACTGGTTTTGATGCCAGTGGCCCAAGGTTGCCAAGACCAAGAATCGCAGTACCATTTGAGATCACTGCAACCATGTTACCTTTCGCCGTGTACTTATAAACGTTATCTGCATTTTGTGCGATTTCACGCACTGGCTCAGCAACGCCTGGGCTGTACGCCAATGCCAGATCATTCGCTGTTTCAGCAGGCTTGGTCAGTTCAACGGCAATCTTACCCGCGGTTGGGTAAGCATGGTAATCCAGAGCCTGTTGGCGGAATTGTTCTTCTGGGCTCAGTTCTTGGTGGTTGTCATCGGACATAGATGTGGGTACTCGTTTGACTTTATGATTAACAAGGGAGTTCATTCTAGTAGAAGCCAGTCAAGCTGCAAAGGTAAGAATGCGACTCATATCAGCAAAATGCGCAGACTCTCTACAGATTAGACCAGATTTATTGCGATTGGATGATGGGCGAGGGGAAAGTGAGAAAGAAATGAGTGATATAGGGATCAAAAAAGGACGCCGTAGCGTCCTTTTCAATTTTAGCTATAAAGCAGAAATTATTTCTTGCTTGATAGAGCACCGAAACGCTTGTTGAAGCGATCAACACGGCCGCCTGTATCAACGATACGTTGCTTACCAGTGTAGAATGGGTGACATTTGTCACATACGTCTAGGTGGATAGACTCTTTAGCTAGAGTTGATTTGAACTCAAAAGAGTTACCGCAAGAACAAGTTGCGTTAACTGCTTTGTATTCTGGGTGAATACCTACTTTCATGGGAAAACCTCAAATTCAGGCCGTGTCGCTATCCGAATCTCAGCCGGACACCACACGTAGTTAATAAAAAATAGCATCGTGATACCGCTTTCTGGTTTAAAAAAACAGCAAGCCATATCACTAAGGCGCGATATAGTAATGAATCATGGTGATTCGATCAACCAATTTGCTAATTATTTCGCCACTTTTTTCACCAAATTTTATTTTCACACAGCGCCATCAATCCATTAGACTGTGTTTTCGTAAATATAGTAATGAGTTAAGCGATTCTTATGCGACCAACCATAGCTCGCGTTGCCTTGCCTGTCCCTTTAGATAAGCAATTCGACTACCTGATCCCGCCATCCCAATTTCCTATTATTGGTGGACGTGTATCAGTGCCTTTTGGTCGCCAGACTTTAGTTGGGATCGTTGTATCGCTGGTTCATCAGTCAGATTTTCCTGTTGAACAGCTTAAACCAATCAAACATGTACTGGATAATGCGCCACTTTGGCCTGACGAGCTCTACAGTTTATTGCAATGGTGCAGTTTGTTTTACCAATACCCGCTCGGGGAAACGCTGTGCAATGCGATGCCAGCAGCATTACGGAAAGGGAAACCCGCGGATTTTGCCACCTTGGTTGAATGGCAATTGACGACGATGGGACGCGATCAATTGATGCAAGGGTTTGGTCGTGCGGTAAAGCAAGCGAAAGTGATGCATCTTCTCGAACATGGGCCTGTCGCGCATCAAACTTTTATTAATGAAGAAATTACTACAAGTGTACTGAAAACCTTGCAAGAAAAAGGTTGGATCGAATCGGTAGACAAGAAGCCTACTCGCCAACGCTGGTCCGCTCAGGTGGAAGCTGACGTTGATAAACCTAAGCTGAACCAAGAACAAGCAGTCGCCATTGCCAGCGTAAATAGCCAAGATGGCTTTGGTTGTTACTTGTTGGAAGGGGTGACGGGATCGGGCAAAACCGAAGTCTACCTCAACTTAATCAAACCAGTTTTAGAGAAAGGGCGACAAGCGCTTATTTTGGTACCCGAGATTGGCTTAACGCCCCAAACCATCAACCGCTTTCGAAGCCGCTTTTCTGTTCCCGTGGAAGTGATTCATTCCGGGTTGAATGATACCGAGCGTTTGAATGCTTGGTTATGTGCTCGTGATCGGCAAGCTGGCATCGTGATTGGTACCCGTTCTGCTTTGCTCACCCCTTTTGCTGATTTAGGTATTATCATTGTTGATGAAGAGCATGATGCCTCTTATAAACAGCAAGACAGTCTGCGCTATCACGCCAGAGATGTGGCCGTGATGCGGGCAAACAAAGAGCAAATCCCAATCGTATTGGGCTCTGCCACGCCTGCGTTAGAAACGTTGCACAATGCTTTGAGCGGCAAATACCATCATCTGCACTTAACCCAGCGCGCCGGTGTCGCGGTACCAACCACGAATAAAGTTTTAGACGTTAAAGGCATGTATCTCGAAAGCGGTTTATCAGCGCCGTTGATTGCAGAAATGCGTCGTCATCTCAAGGCGGGTAATCAGGTGATGTTGTTCCTAAACCGCCGGGGGTTCTCTCCCGCTTTAATGTGTCATGAGTGTGGCTGGATTGCAGAATGTAAACGCTGTGATGCTTATTACACCTACCATCAGTACTCAAATGAAATCCGCTGCCATCATTGTGGTTCCCAGCAACCCATTATTCACCAGTGTCAGGGATGTGGTTCTACCAATTTAGTGACGGTTGGGGTGGGAACCGAACAGTTGGAGAATCAACTAGAGAGCTTGTTTCCAGAATACAAAACGGTGCGAATCGATCGTGACAGTACCCGTAGAAAAGGCAGCCTCGAAAGTGCATTGAGTGCGATACGCAAAGGGGAGTATCAAATTTTGATCGGTACTCAGATGCTGGCAAAAGGGCACCATTTTCCCAATGTGACGTTGGTGGCTCTGTTGGATGTCGATGGCTCCTTATACAGCAGTGACTTCAGAGCATCGGAGCGGTTAGCGCAACTGTTTATTCAGGTTGCGGGGCGAGCCGGTCGTGCCAGTAAGCCAGGAGAAGTGGTACTGCAGACGCATCACCCAGAACATAGTTTATTGCAGGCATTGCTGAATAAAAGCTACCGTTCATTTGCTGAAACGGCGTTGCAAGAGCGTCAACTGGCCATGTTACCTCCTTATACTTTCTTAACGCTATTTCGTGCCGAGGCGAACCAGTCGCCATTGGTGGAAGCGTTCCTACGTCAAGTCCGCCATACCTTAGAGTCCCATCCTTTGTTTGATGATGCCTGTATGGTGCTCGGGCCAACGCCAGCCCCACTCGCTAAACGGGCAGGTAAATTCCGCTGGCAATTGTTATTGCAAACGCAAAATCGCTCGTTAATGCAAAAATTACTGACCAGTGCTAGGCCTGTTATCCAGATGCTACCGGACGCAAAGAAAGTGCGTTGGTCATTAGATATTGAACCGCAAGATTTGAGCTAATGAAGTGATGAAAGTCGCTAGGGCTCGATTTCGGGCATTTTTCATTTATTTGTGATTGATATCTCACTTGCGACGCAATTTTTGTTAATCTCCCCGTAACTTTATGTTTCGAAATGAATAAACTAGGGGCGCTAGTACAAAACATGTACGGTATCTCGATAAAGTAAACGATTGCTTATTAGTGGTCGAACACAATTAGAGTGGGTTTGAACTCATCACTTTTCATTGATTAGTTTGGGTGGCAGGTGCTGCCGTATTGGGAAATTAAGAGGGTTATTTTTTTATGGCGACAATGAAGGATGTTGCCCAGCTCGCAGGAGTCTCAACAGCGACAGTATCTAGAGCGCTGATGAATCCGGAAAAAGTCTCTTCTGCTACCAGAAAGCGAGTAGAAGATGCAGTATTAGAAGCTGGCTATTCACCAAACTCTTTGGCGCGTAACTTGCGCCGGAATGAATCAAAAACGATCATCGCTATCATTCCTGATATTTGTGATCCTTATTACACGGAAATTATTCGCGGTATTGAAGATGCTGCCATGGAACACGGCTACATTGTGTTACTTGGTGATAGCGGTCAGCAAAAAAAGCGAGAAAGTTCATTTGTGAACCTCGTCTTTACCAAACAAGCTGATGGCATGCTGCTACTGGGAACCGATCTACCTTTTGATGTCAGCAAACCAGAGCAAAAGAACCTGCCACCAATGGTGATGGCGTGTGAGTTTGCCCCTGAACTGGAGCTGCCTACCGTCCATATTGATAATCTCACATCAGCATTTGAAGCGGTCAATTACTTAACTCAACTTGGCCACAAACGTGTGGCTCAGCTTTCTGGGCCTGAGTCAGCGGTACTATGCCAATTCCGTCATCAGGGATACCAGCAGGCGCTGCGCCGCGCTGGTATTACCATGAATCCAACGTACTGCACGTACGGTAACTTCTCTTTTGAAGACGGTGCCAAAGCGGTGCGTCACTTGTTAGCTTTACCAGAGCCGCCAACGGCTATTTTCTGTCACAATGACGCGATGGCCATTGGTGCGATTCAAGAAGCGAAGAAGTTAGGATTGCGCGTGCCTCAAGATCTTTCAGTGGTGGGCTTTGATGATATTCATTTTGCGCAATATTGCGATCCACCGCTAACCACTATTTCCCAACCTCGTTATGAAATTGGCCGTCAGGCGATGCTGATGATGTTGGAGCTTTTACGTGGTCATGACGTTCGTGCTGGCTCTCGTTTGCTCGAAACCAGTTTAGTGGTGCGCGAAAGTGCAGCACCTCCTCGTGTGATTTAATCAAAAAAGATTCAGCGGCGCATTTTGATGCGCCGCTTCCATATCAGCTCTGTAATCCCTGAGCAATCTGCATTAACATGTGTAGCAGTGTTTTTTACTCAGACGTAAACTAGTGGCAAATAAAGATTATGTAAGGCGCGGTCGCGGTAACAGCAAGCCGCCTGCGAAGAAAAAGAAACAAGCCCCACGTCGCAAACCTTGGCGTAGCGGCCTGTTAGCGATCTCTTTGGTCGGTGTGTTTGGTTATGGTTTATACACCTTAAGTCAGGATCCTGAGCCGCCAGCACCTGTTGCTGAAACCGAGCCTGTTTCAAAACCGAAACCTAAGCCAGAAAAAGTGATCCCACCTCCACCAGAAGAGAAGTGGGATTACGTCGACACCTTGCCAAATCGTCAGGTTGAGGTGAAGGCGAAAGAGCAAGTGGTTTCAGATATCCCATATATCATGCAGTGTGGTGCTTATAAGAATAAGCAGCAAGCTGAAGAGCGAAAAGCATTGATTGCCTTCCAAGGGATCAAGAGCCACATTCGTAAAAAAGAAGACAGCAGCTGGTACCGTGTGGTGCTTGGGCCATATAAATTTAAGCGTGATGCCGAGCGAGATAAGCACAAGCTTCAGCGCGCTAAGATTGAGCCTTGTGCCATTTGGAAAGATCAGTAATCTCCTATTCAAAACGGACTCTTCGGAGTCCGTTTTTTTATTCATCTTATTGCGCGATGCCAGATGACTCCTCTAGAGGCTGCGTATCCTTCCCCCTTGATTTTTTGCGCTGTCATCCTCATATAGTTTTTAACTCCAAAGTGAAAACAAATTAAGAGGTCGACTCGTGACTACTATTGTATCTGTACGTCGAAATAACAAAGTTGTCATCGCAGGTGATGGACAAGTATCGCTGGGTAATACCGTGATGAAAGGTAATGCGCGTAAAGTGCGTCGCTTGTACAACAATAAAGTTCTAGCGGGTTTTGCTGGTGGTACCGCCGATGCTTTCACACTGTTTGAGAAGTTTGAAAGCAAGCTACAAATGCATCAAGGCCACCTAACTAAAGCGGCGGTTGAACTGGCCAAAGATTGGCGTAGTGATCGTGCGCTGCGTAAATTGGAAGCACTACTGGCTGTAGCGGATGAAACGGCATCTTTGATCATTACTGGTAATGGCGATGTGGTTCAGCCTGAAAATGATTTGATTGCAATCGGCTCAGGAGGCAACTTCGCTCAAGCGGCAGCAACTGCATTGCTTGAAAATACAGAATTAGACGCTCGTGAGATCGCCGAGAAATCACTGACCATTGCGGGTGATATCTGTGTATTCACCAACCATCACCACACTATCGAAGAACTAGAAATCCCGGCTGCTCAAGCAGAGTAAGTAACGGCTAAAAAGCAAAGATAGTGCTAACAGAATTTAAGGAATTGAATTATGTCTGAAATGACTCCTCGCGAAATTGTTCACGAGCTTAACCGCCATATCATTGGTCAAGAAAATGCGAAGCGTTCCGTAGCGATCGCGCTGCGTAACCGCTGGCGTCGTATGCAGCTTGAAGAGAGCTTGCGTGTCGAAGTCACGCCAAAGAATATCCTAATGATTGGTCCAACGGGTGTGGGTAAAACCGAAATTGCTCGTCGTTTGGCTAAACTGGCGAATGCTCCGTTTATTAAGGTGGAAGCGACCAAGTTTACAGAAGTCGGTTATGTGGGTAAGGAAGTCGAAACCATCATCCGCGATCTAACTGATGTCGCGATTAAAATGACTCACCAACAAGCGATGGAAAAAGTGAAATTCCGCGCTGAAGAGCAAGCCGAAGAGCGCATTCTTGATGCACTACTGCCGCCAGCACGTGATGCTTGGGGTCAGAATGAGCAACAAGATGAAAGCTCATCAAACACGCGTCAGGTTTTCCGTAAGAAGTTACGTGAAGGTAAGCTAGACGACAAAGAGATTGAAATCGATGTTGCTGCGCCGCAAATGGGCGTAGAGATCATGGCGCCTCCTGGTATGGAAGAAATGACCAACCAGCTTCAAGGTATGTTCCAAAACCTTGCGGGTGATACCAAGAAAAAGCGCAAGATGAAAATCAAAGAAGCCTTTAAGGCTTTGACTGAGGAAGAAGCGGCGAAGCTAGTGAATCAGGAAGAGCTGAAAGAGCAAGCGATTTTCAATGTGGAAAACAACGGTATCGTCTTTATCGATGAAATCGATAAGATCTGTAAGCGCGGTGAAAGCTCGGGTCCTGATGTTTCTCGTGAAGGTGTTCAACGTGACTTACTGCCGTTAATTGAAGGCAGCACGGTATCAACGAAGCACGGTATGGTGAAAACGGATCACATCCTATTTGTTGCATCTGGTGCATTCCAAGTGGCGAAACCGTCTGACTTGATCCCTGAGCTGCAAGGTCGCCTGCCAATTCGTGTTGAACTTGAAGCGCTATCAAGCAATGACTTTAAACGCATTCTGACTGAACCAAAAGCCTCTCTGACTGAGCAATATGTTGCGTTAATGAAGACGGAAGAAGTGGATATCGAATTTACTGAAGAAGGTATCACTCAGATCGCGGAAGCTGCATGGACCGTTAATGAAACGACAGAAAACATCGGTGCGCGTCGTCTGCATACGGTGATGGAGCGCTTAATGGATGAGATCTCATTTGAAGCGACGGATAAAGCGGGTTCTAAGCTAATGATTGATGCTGAGTACGTGAAAGCGAAACTTGGTGACACGATTGAAGATGAAGATTTAAGCCGCTTTATTCTTTAGAGTTCAATGTAATTTTAAAGCCCGCTCAAGTGAGCGGGCTTTTTTATTGCTGTGATATAACACGCTGTTTTTACTATTTTTATTTTGTTTTGCTAGAGCAGGAGTGAATGGTTTTTTGTTTTACATCAGAACTATCTGTATATAAAAACATCGATAATGTAGTGTGCAAGTAGCATTTTTCTCTGTATGATGGCTCGCTTTTATGATCGTCCTCACATTCTTGATAGGTTTGAGAGGTAAATACGCCTAACCCGATTTTCGGGCCATGAAAAGCGAGACTCTAATGTCTAGAGCCAGTTTGGCGGCAGGGACTTCCTGCGTTTCTGATGTCGATAATTCGACAACTCCTTGTGATCCTTCCACGAAAAAAAATATCCGCTCGCAATTAGAGCTCTCTAATCCGGTATTGTGGCTCAGTGGTAGCTTTCTTTCTCTTTTTGTTTTACTTGCCCTGTTTGATGCAGAGCTGCTGACATCACTCGTGAATAGCGGCTTTGGCTATGCGACTCAATATTTCGGTGGTTACTGGCAGATCTTGCTGCTGGTTAATTTTGTGATTGGATTATGTATTGCTTTAGGGCAGACGGGCTACGTGCGCCTTGGGGGGCTTGATACTCCCGAGGTAGAAACCTTTAAATGGCTGTCTATCCTGCTTTGTACGCTTCTGGCTGGAGGCGGTGTTTTTTGGGCAGCAGCTGAGCCGATCGCCCACTATGTCTCTGCACCACCAATTTATGGTAATGATACGCCTCGTGAGATGGCGATTAATGCATTGTCTCAGTCGTTTATGCATTGGGGATTTCTTGCTTGGGCGGTTCTTGGCTCACTTTCTTCCATCGTCTTGATGTACCTTCATTACGAGAAAGGCTTACCTCTAAAACCACGAACTTTACTGTATCCTGTGTTTGGTCAACGTGCGCTGCATGGTTGGCTCGGCAATGCGGTGGATGCGTTAAGTATTATCGCAGTGGCTGCCGGAACCATCGGACCAATCGGCTTTCTTGGCTTACAAATCAGCTACGCTCTGAATGCGTTGTTCGGAATCCCGGATGAGCTAACGACCCAAATCGTGGTGGTGTTGTTTGCAATGGCAATCTATACCTTGTCAGCGCTGAGTGGTTTGAGTAAAGGGATCCAGATTGTTAGTCGTTATAACATCATGCTGTCATTGGCGTTGGTGATCTTTATGCTGATAGCCGGACCGACTAATTTCATTGTTGATGGCTATATTCAAGGCGTTGGGCGTATGATTGATAATTTCGTTCCGATGTCTTTATATCGGGGTGATACGGAATGGCTTGGCTGGTGGACGGTTTTCTTCTGGGGATGGTTCATTGGTTATGCGCCGATGATGGCTATTTTTATCGCAAGAATTTCACGAGGCCGAACCATTCGACAGTTAATTTTAGCCATTAGTATTGCGGCTCCATTGATCACTTGTTTTTGGTTCAGTATTGTTGGTGGCAGTGGGCTAGCATTTGAGTTAGCTAACCCGGGTAGCATTAAAGCTGGCTTTGAAGGTTTTAACTTGCCAGGGGCGCTACTGGCTATCACTCAGCAATTGCCATTTTCACTGTTGATTTCGATCCTATTTCTGATTTTAACCACGACCTTTATTGTCACCACTGGTGACTCGATGACGTACACCATCAGCGTAGTGATGACCGGCACTAGCCGACCAAATGCATTGATCCGCTCATTCTGGGGGATTGTGATGGGGGCGGTTGCCATTGTGTTGATTTCGATGGGAGAGGGAGGGATTTCTGCACTTCAATCGTTTATTGTGATCACGGCAGTGCCTGCGTCTTTCATTATTTTACCGTCATTGTGGATGGCACCTAAAGTTGCTCATCAGATGGCAAAGAAACAGAATTTATTGTAAGCGTGAACAAAAAAGTCCTCCCAATTGGGAGGACTTTTTTTATGCGTGGCACTTGAGCTTAGATCATAAAGATAAAGATCACCGCCAGTGCAGAGATAAGGCCGGCAAATGCGTAGCACGCAATTTTACCTGCAATACCAGTGTGGAACTTAAGATCGTGCATGCCATGGTGTACACGGTGCATCGCATGCCACATTGGTAGCGCGAGCGTACCAATGATAAACAGTGCGCCAATAATGCTCGTAGCAAAATCAGTGACGCGTTCGTAGCTCAACGCCTCAGCATCAATTACACCCATAGGTACTAAGATACCAAGCACCAAAATAGTGACTGGTGTGATCATAGCGAACCAGCTACCGCCAGCCCCAAACAGACCCCACCATACCGGTTCATCAGAGCGTTTAGGAGCTCGGTCTACTTTGTAATTCGTATTCATCGTTCGAACTCCTTACACAACAACAAGAACAATCAGAGAAATGAAAGCAACCGCTGCCCATTGAGCAAGTACGATAAGCTTCTTATCTACTGGTTTACCTTTCAGGCGCATTGGCATTACCTGAGGCATCATGCTGAAGAATGTTTGAGCATGGAACAAACTGCCCGCTAACGCGACGATGTTAATTGCGATCACGATAGGGTTAGCCATGAAGTCTAACCAACCTTGCCACGCTTCAGGACCTTTCACTAACGAGCCTAAACCGAAAGTCAGGAAAATAGTGAATAGGATCAATGGAAGCACGGTTGCTTCACGCAGCATGTAAAAGCGGTAGAATGGATGATCTTTCCACCAAGTACGTTTTACTTCACGAACGTAGGGTTTACGGTTACTCATCCTTATGCCTCCTCTTTTGCTGGTGTGCCGTCAGGCTTAAGCATGGCGATAACAAAGTCCATTGAAGACTCAATCTTGCCTTGGTTAACTGCAGCCGCAGGGTCCACATTTTTCGGGCAGACTTCAGAGCAGTAACCCACAAAGGTACAACCCCAAGCGCCGTTTTCACCGTTGATTAGGTTCATACGCTCAGCTTTACCGTTGTCACGGCTATCAAGGTTGTAACGGTGTGCTAGTGTTAGCGCAGCAGGACCGATGAACTCTGGGTTTAGACCAAACTGAGGACATGCCGCGTAGCACAGGCCACAGTTGATACAACCAGCGAACTGCTTGTATTTCGCCATTTGTTCTGGCGTTTGCAGGTTGGTGCCGTCTTCTGGTTTACGGTCATTACCAATGATGTAAGGCTTGATCGCTTCTAGGCGCTCAATGAATGGCGTCATGTCGACAATTAAGTCTTTCTCAATTGGGAAGTTTGCTAACGGTTCGATCTTCACACCATTTGGGTAATCACGTAGGAAGCTCTTACAAGCAAGCTTAGGCACGCCGTTTACCATAATGCCGCAAGAACCACAGATCGCCATACGACAAGACCAGCGGTAAGACAGATCTTTATCAAGGTTATCTTTGATGTAGCCTAGCGCATCGAGCGTTGACATGGTTTCGTCAAACGGTACTTCAAAGGTTTGAAAATGTGGTTCTGCGTCTTGCTCTGGGTCGTAACGCAGAATCTCCACTTTCTGAATGCGGTTTGCTGACATTATGCTTGCTCCTCTGCGTTATTCTCTTGCGCCGCTTTAGCCGCTTCTTCAGCTGCTGCTTTTTCTGCCGCTTCACCATATAGACGTGCTTTTGGCTGTGACTTAGTGATGGTTACACCGCTGTAGTCAATGCTTGGTGCCGCTTCTGGCTGGTAGAAAGCAAGAGAGTGTTTGAGGAAGTTCACGTCGTCACGTTCGGTACAACCATCATCTAGACGCTGGTGTGCACCACGAGATTCTTTACGTAGAATTGCAGAGTGAACCATTGCTTCTGCCACTTCTAGGCCGTAACCGACTTCGATCGCGTACAAAAGGTCAGTGTTGAATACTTTGCCTTTATCTTTGATGCTGATTTTCTTGTAACGCTCTTTCAGCTCAGTGATTTTCTCGATGGTTGCTTGCATCAAGTCTTCTTGGCGGTAGATACCACAACCCGCTTCCATGGTGTGGCCCATTTCAGTACGGATATCAGCCCAGTTTTCTTCACCTTCTTGGCTCATCAGAGCAGCAATGCGCTCTTCAACGGCTTTCACTTGAGTCGCGATAGACTCTTCGTTCCAACCTTTGAATTCTGCTGCGCGTTTCACGGCTTGTTCACCGGCAACACGACCGAATACCACGAACTCAGCCAGTGAGTTAGAACCTAGACGGTTTGCACCGTGAAGACCAACAGAGGCACATTCGCCCACTGCGAACAGACCTTTAATGCGAGTTTCACATTCGCCATTGGTTTCAATACCACCCATGGTGTAGTGAACCGTTGGACGAATTGGAATCGGCTCTTTTGCAGGGTCAACGTTCACGTATGCTTTCGCAAGCTCACAGATGAACGGTAGACGCTCTTGTAGGTACTCCTCACCAAGGTGGCGAAGGTCTAGATGCACCACATCACCAAGAGGGTGTTTGATGGTGTTGCCTTTCTGCTGTTCATGCCAGAAAGCTTGAGAAACTTTGTCACGAGGACCCAGTTCCATGTATTTGTTCTTAGGTTGACCCACTGGAGTCTCAGGGCCCATGCCGTAATCTTGTAGGTAACGGTAGCCATTTTTGTTGACGATGATACCGCCTTCACCACGACAACCTTCGGTCATCAGAATGCCTGTGCCTGGAAGACCCGTTGGGTGGTACTGAACGAATTCCATATCACGTAGAGGAACGCCGTGGCGGTACGCCATCGCCATGCCGTCGCCCGTTACAATACCGCCGTTGGTGTTACAGTGGTAAACGCGACCTGCGCCACCTGTTGCTAGCACAACCGATTTCGCTTTGATGGTTACCAGCTCACCTTCAGACATATGGATAGCGATAAGGCCTTGAACTTCGCCTTCATCAACCAACAGATCGACCACAAAATATTCATCAAAGCGTTTGATGTTGTCGTACTTCATTGATGTTTGGAACAACGTATGAAGCATGTGGAAACCAGTTTTATCAGCAGCGAACCAAGTACGCTCGACTTTCATACCGCCGAAGCGACGTACGTTGACTTCACCGTTTTCTTTACGGCTCCATGGGCAGCCCCATTGTTCCATCTGGATCATTTCGCGAGTTGCATTCTCAACGAAATATTCAACAACATCCTGTTCACATAGCCAGTCACCACCGCCAACGGTATCGTTGAAGTGATTGTCTAAGCTATCTTCATCCTTGATAACTGCTGCTGAGCCACCTTCCGCTGCGACCGTGTGAGAACGCATTGGGTAAACTTTCGAAATAAGCGCTACTTCTAAGTCCGGGTTTGCTTCAGCCGCTGCAATAGCAGTACGAAGACCAGCGCCGCCTGCGCCGATGACTGCGATATCTGTGGTGATAGTTTGCACAGTTATCCTCCAGTGAGTGTGCGGAATTATCCGCTTGTTATAGTTAGTCGGGGACTCTCCCCAAAAGTGGTAGAACTAGTGTAGAAGAGCTGCTTTTAGGAAAAATTGATGTATTTAGGTTTTTGCAGCGGAAATGCAAACGAGAGCATAGATTTTCTAGGTTATGTGATTGCAGTCACGGCATTGCGACAATAGATGATTCTGCTGTCTACTCTCTGAATCTATAGGGAATTTAACGAATCAATAGCTTGCGTCATGACCACTCATTGGATTTATCAAGTGTAACAATTCAACAACCCAGTTGGTGTTTTTGAGCTGGGATTGTTTCTCCCTTTTCTAGCGCTACAATGTGCGCTTCTTCTCTATGATAAAGATGCATCAAAATGCCTGATATGAACTGGAAACCGACCGCAACGACTGAGCAGCTAAAACAGCGCGCAAGTTTACTTCGCACCATTCGTCAATTTTTCCATGGACGTGATGTATTGGAAGTGGATACGCCAGCGATGAGCCATGCAACCGTGACGGATATTCATCTGCATACTTTTCAGACGGAATTTGTTGGCCCGGGCTATGCTGATGGCAGCAAGCTATTTTTAATGACCAGTCCTGAATTTCATATGAAGCGCTTGCTTGCCGCAGGCAGTGGTTGCATCTACCAAATCAACAAAGCTTTTCGCAATGAAGAGAATGGTCGCCATCATAATCCGGAATTCACCATGCTTGAGTGGTATCGAGTTGGTTTTGACCACCATAAATTGATGGATGAGATGGATGAACTGCTGCAATTGGTGCTGCAATGTGGCGCAGCGCAGCGCATGACTTACCAACAAGCTTTTATTGATGTGCTCGGTGTGTGTCCATTAGAAGGTTCAATGCAAGAGCTAAAATCTGTTGCTGACAAGCTCGGGCTGAGTGATATCGCTGAGCCCGAAGAAGATCGTGATACCTTGCTGCAGTTGCTATTTAGCATGGGTGTTGAAAGCAAGATAGGCCAACAGATGCCGGCATTTGTTTATGATTTTCCAGCATCACAAGCGGCACTCGCGAAAATCAACCCACACGATCATCGCGTAGCGGATCGTTTTGAGGTGTATTTCAAAGGCATTGAACTGGCTAACGGTTTCCATGAGTTAGACAACCCGCAAGAACAGCTCATGCGTTTTGAACAAGACAATAGCAAGCGTCTCGAAATGGGTTTAAAACCTCAGCCGATTGACCATCATTTGATTTCAGCTCTGGAGGCGGGGTTGCCTGAGTGTGCAGGCGTCGCACTAGGTATTGATCGCTTAATTATGTTGGCATTAGATTGTGAACATATTGACCAAGTCACGGCGTTTCCATTTCCAAGAGCATGATTTGTTAGTTAAAAATCAGTAAAGGTGTTATCTGTCATGGGTTACATCTTTTTACCATGGCTTATGCCATAGCGATCTAATTCGTGACTTGGTTTAACGATATGATGCGTAATGCAATCGGCAAGGGATTGTGACCGATAGGAACATAAAACAAGGGATAATCATGCATTACGATGTATTCAATGGAGACGCTGATGGCATCATCGCGCTATTACAACTGCGCTTGGCACAGCCGAGAGAGAGTCAGCTGATCACGGGTGTAAAGCGTGACATTAAGTTGCTTGAGCATGTTGTTGATGCGGGCGATGCCTCCTCAGTGACGGTGCTTGATATTTCGATGGAAAAGAACCGAGAAGCGTTGGATACGTTACTTGCGGGCTCAGTTCCGGTTTTTTATTGCGATCATCACCGTAGTGGTGAGCTGCCGAGTTCTAATTCGCTTGAAGCATTGATCAACCTCGACGCAGAAGTGTGTACGAGTCTCTTGATTAACGAGAAACTGAATAACCAATACGTCCACTGGGCCATCGCCGCGGCTTTTGGTGATAACCTAAATCGTGTGGCAGAGACATTGGCACAAAAGCATCATCTAAGTGAGGCTGATACGGCGTTTTTACAGCAGCTAGGTGTATTGATTAACTACAATGGTTATGGGGCCACACTGGATGATCTGCACATTGCGCCTGCAGAGCTGTTTCTTCAGCTATTGAACTACCCAGACCCATTTGCTCTGCGCTCTGATCAACAGTCGCCGTTTTATCAACTTCAGCGTGGCTACCAAGACGATTACCAACAAGTGGCAGCGTTAAAACCCATTCATCAATCTCAGGCTGCAACGGTTTATGAGCTGCCGTGTGAAGCATGGGCACGTCGCATCAGTGGTGTTTATGGCAATGAACTTGCTAACCAATCGCCATCTCAGGCGCATGCAGTGATGACGCTAAACCCAAGTCAAGCTGACTATACCGTGAGTGTGCGTGCTCCGTTAAATAACCGCATTGGAGCCGATGAAGTGTGCAGCCAATTTGCTACAGGTGGAGGACGTAAAGCTGCTGCTGGGATCAACGCGTTACCTCAATCTGAGAAGAGTACCTTTATTGCAACCTTAGATGCGTTTTATCGCTAGTTTGGCCTCATAGAGCGAAACAAGTCACGGCTATCAATGCATTAACTGAAGCGAGACGCTACTTAGGTCACGAGATTTACATCTAGTTATCATTGACGCTATAGCCTCTGCCGCCTATCCCCGTTATACTTCTTGACTGATTTTATCGTCCGATTTTTAACGACAAACACTGCAAGAGCACAGGATATGCAAGAATACATTGAGTTTTTCCAACAAAATATGATTTTATCTTTGGTATGGGTTGGCCTACTTGTTGCCCTTATCATGAATATTTTCAAATCGTCGACTGCCGCTTACAAAGAAATCGGTGCTTCCGAAACCACTCAGTTGATGAACCGTGAAAATGGTGTTGTTGTGGATATCCGCGCTAAAGATGAGTTCCGCAAAGGACATATTACCGATGCAGTTCACATTTTACCTTCGGATATCAAAGCAGGTAGCTTTGGTGCCCTTGAAAACCGTAAATCTGACCCAATCATTGTGGTATGCAAAACAGGTCAAACAGCTCAAGAAAGCGCTAACCTGCTAGCAAAAGCGGGTTTTGAAAAAGTGAACCTGTTGAAAAATGGTCTAATCGCTTGGAATGAAGCGAACCTGCCACTTGTTCGTGGTAAGAAATAACCATTGATGAGGCGAGAGATTAGGCGCTGAGTAAAAAAGCAGCGCTTAAGTCCAATGAGTTGTGAAACTGAGCACGAAAATTAGTGAACTATTCGTTTCCACCGCCTCTCTCAGTTAGTCTCACATCAGACTGTATTTTACGGAATAAAGGATTCAAAAATGGCTGAAGCAGCACCACAACAAGAAGCACAACAATTTGCAATTCAACGCCTCTTCTTGAAAGACGTTTCTTTCGAAGCACCTAACTCACCAGTAATGTTCCAAAAAGAGTGGAATCCAGATGTGAAACTGGATCTAGACACTCAAAGCCGTGAGCTTGGTGACGGTGTTTACGAAGTGATCCTACGCCTGACAGTGACAGTGAAAAATGCAGAAGAAACTGCATTCCTATGTGAAGTTCAACAAGGCGGTATCTTTACTGCAGAGAAAATGGAAGCGGGTCAGCTAGCGCATTGCCTAGGTGCATTCTGTCCAAACATCCTGTTCCCATATGCACGTGAAACGATTTCTAGCCTAGTGGTTAAGGGTACATTCCCACAATTAAACCTAGCTCCAGTTAACTTTGACGCGCTATTCATGAACTACCTACAGCAACAAGCTGAGCAAGGTGAAAGCCAACCTGAAGCGTAAGCTGAAGGTGGGTCTGACTTCAGTTTATTGAGGTTAGGTAAACAATGATAAAAATGCACAAAGCATCTTCAATAACCGATGCATTGTGCATTTTTTGTTTAATATATAGCTAAGTTACTTCATCTTGCGTAGGTGCTTTAGCTATATACCCATGTGATTTCAAGATGCAGAACTCAGAGCTTTATGAACGAGTTCAATACAAGAACAAATTATTAAATTCGGGCGGAACTATGACAGATTCTCAAACCAATAATGCCTATGGAAAAGAGATTGCGATGACAGTGATCGGGGCGGGCTCATACGGCACGTCTTTGGCGATCTCGTTAGCTCGTAATGGTGCCAATGTGGTTATTTGGGGCCATGAAGCTGATCATATGGCGCGTTTGCAAGCGGATCGTGCTAACCATGAATTTTTGCCGGGCATTGATTTCCCAGAAACGCTGATTGTTGAATCAGACCTTGAGAAAGCAGTTCAAGCAAGCCATGATCTGCTTGTTGTAGTGCCTAGCCACGTTTTTGGTATTGTGCTGAATAACCTCAAGCCTTACCTGCGTGAAGACACTCGAATTTGCTGGGCGACAAAAGGATTAGAGCCGGAAACGGGACGCCTGTTAAAAGACGTCGCACACGATATTATTGGAGATGCTTATTCACTGGCCGTATTGTCAGGCCCAACGTTTGCAAAAGAACTAGCCGTTGGTATGCCGACGGCGATTTCTGTCGCTTCGCCAGACGATAAGTTTGTGAAAGATCTGCAAGAAAAAATCCACTGCAGCAAAACATTCCGCGTTTACGCCAATAGTGACTTTACCGGTATGCAATTGGGCGGTGCAGTGAAAAACGTGATTGCAATTGGAGCCGGGATGTCTGATGGCATTGGTTTTGGTGCAAATGCTCGTACTGCACTAATCACGCGCGGTCTAGCTGAAATGTGCCGCCTCGGCGCCGCTCTTGGCGCTCAACCAGAAACCTTTATGGGCATGGCTGGTTTAGGTGACTTAGTGCTGACATGTACCGATAACCAATCACGTAACCGCCGCTTTGGCCTTGCTCTAGGGCAAGGGAAAGATGTCGATACAGCTCAAGACGAAATTGGTCAGGTGGTCGAAGGTTATCGCAATACCAAAGAAGTATGGTTGCTGGCAGAACGTATGGGTGTAGAGATGCCAATAGTTGATCAAATCTATCAAGTATTGTATCAAGGAAAAGATGCTCGCATGGCAGCGCAAGATTTGCTCGCCCGTGATAAGAAAGCAGAAGGATAATTAACCGGCTTAGCGGTTGGCTGTGTCGAGGTGAATCGCTAGGTATCCAGGGAATTGCACATGAAGAATTGTGAGAAACAGAAAGTCTGGCAAGCGATTGTGAAGGAGGCTCGTGAGCTTTCTGAACAAGAGCCAATGCTAGCGAGCTTCTATCATGCCACCATTATTAAGCATGACAGCCTAGCCGCGGCCTTGAGCTACATACTTGCTAACAAGCTGAATACCGCCTCAATGCCAGCGATGGCAGTACGTGAAGTAGTGGAAGAGGCCTTTAACTCTGACCCCTCTATTACCGAAGCTGCGGCTTGTGATATCTGTGCCACAGTGAATCGAGACCCGGCGGTTGCGATGTATTCAATGCCATTACTTTACCTAAAGGGCTACCATGCGCTACAGGGCTACCGAGTTGCGAACTGGTTGTGGAAGCAGGGACGTATGGCCTTGGCTACCTACCTGCAAAACCAGATCTCAGTCGCCTGTCAGGTAGACATCCACCCAGCTGCCCGTATTGGTCGCGCGATCATGCTCGACCATGCTACTGGGATTGTGATTGGTGAAACGGCTGTTGTCGAAAATGATGTATCAATCCTGCAAGATGTGACCCTAGGTGGTACAGGTAAAGAGTGTGGCGATCGACATCCCAAGATCCGTGAAGGGGTGATGATTGGAGCTGGCGCTAAAATCTTAGGCAATATCGAAGTTGGAGAGGGTGCAAAGATTGGTTCTTGCTCTGTCGTACTTCAGCCAGTCCCTCCTCATACCACTGTGGCAGGTGTCCCAGCTAAGATTGTCGGAAGGCCGAAAACAGATAAGCCTTCTTTGGATATGGACCAGCAATTCAATGGTCGCTCTCAGAGCTTTATTGGTGGTGATGGAATATAGACTTACACCAAAAAATCAATAAACGAACGCCAATTACCTTTGTGATTGGCGTTTTTGTATGCGCTAAAAATAAAAAAACCGATACTAATGTATCGGTTTAAACTTGTTGTTGTGTCTGCAGCATCTTGGCAGAGCGGCACCTGTTATTAAGACAATGCTTCTAGCTCTTCAAGAACTTCTTCTGCCCATGCAATCCATGCTTGGCGTGCAAGGAGATTGCGGCGAAGGGTCAAACGCTCCAAGCGTTGCTGCTTGTCGAGTGTTGCAGGTGTTGAGTAGTACGCTAGTTCAATATCTTTATAGTGATTAACGAGTTTACGGGACTCTTCAACAAGGTCTGCGAGTTGTAGGCGGTATGGTCCAGAATCTTGAACCGAACAAGCCATCAGCTTTGCTGAAAACTCATCGCGTATAGTTGGGTGCGCTGTAGGTTGATCAAACCATTCACCTAGGGCAATGCGGCCTGCGTCGGTGATGGAATAAACTTTACGATCCGGCTTTCCTTCTTGAGGCTCTAAAACGCAAGTGACCAAGCTATTTTGAGCCATTTTATTCAATTCACGGTAAACTTGCTGGTGGCTTGCTTTCCAGAAGTATCCGATTGTTGCGGAAAACTCTTTAGTGATGTCGTATCCAGTTGCATCGCGTGTGCTCAGAACTGTAAGAATAACGTGTGGTAATGACATGTCTTCAATCCAAAAGGTCAATAAACTTTAACAACTGCCTGAGTGTCTGTTGTGCTTCTAAAGGCACTAATCATCAGTTATCACTGGGCATACCAACAAAGTTGGTCATGTCACCTTAAAGCCGTTTATCACCTAATCTCGATCTAGACGTTATCGAGGATATGCGGATTGTTGATTTTATAATGTTCCGCAGAAGTGGATTAGTATATCTAAATAATAAGCACAAAGTAGAATAGAAAAACAGAATAAATCAAAAAACTAACAAAAAGCTCAGTAAGTAATACTTTTGGTATTTTGTTTTTTAGGGGTGGTTTAGTCTGTACCGTTTGTAGGATTATATTCTGACATGTGTAAGCCATTGAATGGCATACTGCTATGATGATATGTGCTACAGGATAGAAAAAAGGCTGGTGACAACACCAGCCTTTTTGATTTACTAGCAGATTATCCGGTATTGCGCATACCTGCTGCGATACCTGCGATTGTCACCATGAGGGCTTCTTCAAGCTCTGGTGAAGGCTCTTCAGTTTGACGTGTCCGGTATAACAATTCTGCTTGTAGCATGTTGAGTGGCTCAACATAGATATTGCGTAGACGGATAGATTCTTTACCCCATGGGTCGCTTTGCATTAAGTTCTCGTTGTTTTCTACATTCAGTACAACTTTAATGTCTTTTTGCAACTGTTCACGCAGGCGATCACCTAATGGAAGCAGTTCTGGTTGTGCGAGACGTTGGTCATAGTAGCGAGATATCTCAATGTTACACTTCGAGTACACCATCTCTAGCATACCAAGGCGAGTTGAGAAGAATGGCCATTCACGACACATTTCTTCCAGTAGTGCTTGGTGGCCTTTATCAATCGAATACTGGATCGCTTCACCTGCGCCAAGCCATGCAGGTAGAACCAAGCGGTTTTGACTCCAAGAGAAAATCCAAGGGATCGCACGCAAACTTTCTACACCACCATTTGGGTTGCGTTTAGCAGGGCGTGAGCCCAGTGGCAGTTTGCCAAGTTCAAGCTCAGGTGTTGCTTGACGGAAATAAGGAACAAAATCCGCTTCACCACGAACCACGCTTCGGTAAGCTTCACAGCTGACTTCAGACAGTACGTTCATGAGATCGCGCCAGTCTTGTTTTGGTTCTGGTGGTGGCAATAAGTTTGCTTCAAGAATCGCACTGGCGTACAGGTTAAAGCTATTAACAGCAACATCCGGTAGACCGAGCTTAAAGCGGATCATTTCCCCTTGCTCAGTAACGCGTAAGCCGCCTTTCAAGCTTTTTGGTGGTTGAGATAATAAGGCTGCATGTGCTGGAGCACCACCTCGGCCAACAGTGCCGCCACGGCCGTGGAATAAGGTGAGCTCAACCCCTTCCTCTTCTGCGACTTTCACCAATGATTCCATCGCATGATATTGGGCCCAGCCAGCTGCCATAACGCCGGCATCTTTCGCTGAATCCGAGTAGCCGATCATGACCATCTGATGATTCTGAATGAAGCCACGATATAAGTCGATGCTCATCAATTGTTTGATCACCGCTTCTGCGTTATTCAGGTCATCAAGGGTTTCAAACAGAGGGCATACATCCATACGGTAAGGGCAACCTGCTTCTTGCAATAGCAGATGGACAGCTAAAACATCAGAGGCAGTACGGGCCATTGAAATCACATACGCTCCAAAGGCTTCACGTGATTGGCTAGCAATGATCTTACAGGTATCTAGAACTTCTTTAACCGGTTCTGATGGTTCCCAGTCGAGAGGAAGCAGTGGACGCTTCGAACTTAGTTCATTAGTTAGGAAAGCGACTTTATCTTGCTCGCTCCATTGATCGTAGTCGCCAATCCCTAGGTAGCGAGTCAGCTCAGACAGTACATCTGAGTGACGTGTACTTTCTTGACGGATGTCGAGACGAACAAGGTGAACACCAAACGCTTTAACGCGACGTAGTGTATCCAGTAGTGAGCCATCAGCAATGACACCCATGCCGCACTCATGCAGAGACTGGTAGCAAGCGTAGAGCGGCTGCCAAAGTTGTTCAACTTGCTGTAAAGGGGCTTTCACTGCCAATTTCTGACCATTGATTTTTGCATCAAGGATCTCTTTCGTGTCGTTAAGTAGCGTACGTAGTTGCTTTAAAATGCCACGATAAGGTTCATGTTGATCATCACCAGCAAGCTCTCGAACCGCGTCGTTGCACTTAGTCATCGACAGTTCACTGATCAACTCATTGATGTCGTTCAGGTACAGATCAGCGGCTTTCCAGCGTGAAAGCAGTAACACTTCACGAGTGACGGTATGAGTGACAAATGGGTTACCATCTCGGTCACCACCCATCCACGAAGAAAAGTGAACAGGGCGCGCATCAATCGGAAGACCTTCACCAAGGTAGTTTTCTAAGCGCTCATCCATTTCACGTAGGAATTCAGGAACGGCTTGCCAAAGTGAGTTTTCAACCACAGCAAAGCCCCATTTCGCTTCATCTAGAGGCGTTGGGCGCTGTTGGCGAATGACATCAGAGTGCCAGCTTTGGGCGATCAATTGCTCTAAACGACGCTCAGTCTTATGGCGCTCTTTAGGTGATAGATCGCTTAACTCAAGTTTTGATAGGCATTCATTGATCTTCACCAATTTGTTGATCATGGTGCGGCGAGTAATTTCTGTCGGGTGTGCAGTCAGTACCAGCTCAATGTTTAAGTCTCGAATGGCTTGTGCTGTATCGAGTTTGCTGACATTGCTTTGGCTGAGCTTAGAAAACAGCGTATTGATCGCATCCGGCTCACACACATGTGACTCACAATGACGTGAGATGGTGTGGTATTGCTCTGCCATATTGGTGAGGTTGAGAAATTGGTTAAATGCACGTGCAACGGGGGTAAGCTGCTCGTTAGGCAGGTTTTTAATTTCTTCGATCAGATTATCTCGATCTGCCTGATTGCCTGCTCGGGCGGATTTGGAGAGTTTACGAATGGTTTCTACTTTATCGAGAATCGCATCCCCATGCGCATCGCGAATGGTGTTACC
Organism: Vibrio sp. TRT 21S02; assembly: GCF_050113675.1. Lineage (NCBI taxonomy): Bacteria > Pseudomonadati > Pseudomonadota > Gammaproteobacteria > Vibrionales > Vibrionaceae > Vibrio > Vibrio sp. TRT 21S02. The sequence goes on along the minus strand of NZ_JBNJOI010000008.1, from coordinate 90,951 downwards.
GAGCAAGTGGCCCAGCATACTTACATTGCTTCTCAGTGCAGAGTATTTCTCGTTCATTGTCATCCTGCCTTGTAAAAAAATTACATCCATTGTTCCTGAATAGGTAAACAATCTAGCGAAAAATATTGCCCCGAGTCAAATGGTGCAGGCTAAGTTTGCAAATATTGTGCAAAGAGATGTAACGAATATAAGATGCCCATTTTTACCGTAAATGTTGAAAATTTATTACAGAATTTCAATGAAAAGTAAAACGAGGTGGCAATGCCACCTCGTGATATTAGAAGCAATACTGACGAATCGATTTTTGCAGAATTTGGATCGTAGGATCGATGAAATCAAATGCAAGGAACTCATCGGGTTGATGAGCTTGGTCAATAGAGCCAGGGCCAAGTACTAAGGTTGGACACAGTGTTTGTAAAAATGGGGCTTCGGTACAGTAATTGACCGTTTGTGATGAGGTTTCACAGATGGTTTCAACACCAGCGATAAAAGGGTGATCATGTTGACACTCGTAACCTGGAATGGGTTCATGTAATGGGGTAATGCAGATCCTGTCCGGCCATTTTGCTTCCACTTCTTTGAGCGCATTTCGCAGCATGTTGTCGAGTCCGTCCAAACTGATCCCTGGAAGAGGGCGAACATCATAGTGAAGTTCACAACAGCCACAAATACGGTTGGCACTATCCCCACCATGAATGTGGCCAAGGTTTAAGGTTGGACTTGGAATCGCAAAGCCGGGGTGGTGATATTCTTTAATCAGTTTGTCACGTAGCTGCATCAACGCGAAAAGTACCTCATGCATGATTTCTATCGCGTTGACACCCAGTGCAGGATCGGAGGAGTGTCCCGATTTTCCGGTAACGCGCACTGCGTTAGCGACGTGTCCCTTATGGCCTCGAATCGGCACTAAACTGGTGGGTTCTCCGATAATGCAATAATCGGGTTTGATTGGCGCATTATCAGTAAAATGACGAGCACCCAGCATGGTCGTTTCTTCATCACAGGTGGCAAGAATATACAATGGCTTGGTTTGCTTACTCCAATCCATGTTCTTGACCGCTTCAATGATAAAGGCAAAGAATCCTTTCATGTCTGCCGTTCCTAAACCATAAAAGCGGTTGTTGTGCTCCGTTAAAGCATGAGGGTTGAAGTTCCATTGCCCCTCGTCATAAGGAACGGTGTCGCTGTGACCCGCCAGCAGTAAACCACCTTCTCCTTGGCCTTTTTTGGCGATCAGGTTGTGCTTGCCGGGCTCAACTTGGGTTATTTCTACTTCAAAGCCGACATCTTTAAGCCAAGTTGCCAACTTTTCTATTACGTTTGCGTTGCCCTCGTCCCAGCTCGGATCGGTAGAGCTTATGGAAGAGGTTGAAATAAGGCCTCGATAGACCTCGAGGAAACTTGGTAACTGCATATTATCTTCGCTTTGCCTGTTGACATGAAAGTTTCAAAAAGGTAAAACACATATTAAATCATTTTTTGTGAATAAAAAATCGATTAAAGCTTGATTTTGTAAATTTATAGTCATCGTGGCTATGTTGTTTCTCTTTGAAATGGATGTCTTGAAATGCTGAAAACCACCATTATTGGAGCTAGCGGATATACCGGAGCAGAACTTGCCTTGATGGTGCATAAACATCCAGAGCTCACGCTAGCAGGTTTATATGTTTCCGCCAACAGTGCTGATGCGGGCAAACCTATTTCTGCGCTGCATGGCAAGTTAGCGGGCGTCATTGATGTGGCGATACAACCTTTGGTTGATGTGACAAAAGCGGCACAGCAGTGTGATGTGGTGTTCTTAGCAACGGCTCATGAAGTCAGCCATGACTTAGCACAGCGCTTTCTTGAACAAGGATGTCAGGTGTTCGATCTCTCGGGTGCCTTTCGGGTCAAAAGCCAAGGTTTTTACGATGAATTTTATGGTTTCACGCATAACTATGAAGATTTGCTCGATAAAGCTGCTTATGGCTTGGCTGAATGGAATAGTGAGGCGGTAAAAAATAGCCAATTAGTCGCGGTGCCTGGTTGTTATCCAACGGCTTCTCAACTTGCTATCAAACCATTGCTCGAGTCAGGTTTGTTGGATGTATCGCAATGGCCAGTGATTAATGCAACCAGCGGTGTTTCCGGTGCAGGGCGTAAAGCGAGCATGGCCAATAGTTTTTGTGAAGTGAGCTTACACCCATACGGTGTATTTAATCATCGTCATCAGCCGGAGATAGCGACACACCTAGGTTGCGATGTCATTTTCACGCCACACCTTGGTAACTTTAAACGTGGCATCTTAGCCACGATAACGATGAAGTTGGCTGAAGGAGTTTCTGCTGAGCAGATCGAACAGGTATTTGAGCACGCTTATGCCAACAAGCCCGCAGTTCGTTTAGTTAAAGGCGCTTTTCCAACCTTACAAAATGTTCAATTTACCCCTTTTTGTGACATTGGCTGGAAGGTTCAAGGAGAGCACATCATCGTGGTCTCAGCGATCGACAATTTATTAAAAGGCGCATCGAGTCAAGCGATGCAATGTTTAAACCTCCACTACGGATTTTCTGAGTTAACGGCACTGCTATAAGCGGTCTGGAAGGAAACGTTATGACAGATAACAAACAAATGCCATTGGTGATCAAGTTAGGCGGTGCAGCACTTTCAAGCACCGATACATTAAGCCAAGTTTTTACGGCCATTGCAGATTATCAAAAGCAAGCTCAGCGACGAATCGTGATCGTTCACGGTGGTGGTTATCTGGTGGACGATCTCATGGCGAAACTGCAACTTCCAACAGTGAAAAAAGAAGGGTTGCGTGTGACGCCTTATGACCAAATCCCGTTGATTGCTGGTGCACTGGCTGGTACAGCCAATAAACAGCTTCAAGGGCAAGCGATCAAAGATGGATTAAATGCTATGGGGTTAAGCCTTGCTGATGGTGGTTTGTGCCAAGTGGAAGAATTGGATCCGGAGTTAGGAGCGGTAGGGAAAGCAATTCCGGGTCAATCTCAAGTGCTGCAAGCTATTTTGGAACAAGGTGCGCTGCCGATCATTAGCTCAATTGGCTTAACGGCAGAAGGCCAGATGATGAACGTCAATGCGGATCAAGCCGCGGTGGCTGTTGCTGGTGCATTAGACGCCGAGTTGGTATTGCTATCGGACGTCAGTGGTGTGCTTGACGGAAAAGGACACTTGCTCACCAGCTTAGATGCGGCTCAAGCCAACAAGCTGATCGAAGGCAAAGTGATCACCGACGGTATGATCGTCAAAGTGAAAGCAGCATTGCAAGCGGCGAATGACTTAGGCAGACCGATTGAGGTTGCCACATGGCGCTACCCAGAAAAACTTGCACAGCTGTTTGCCGGCAACAGCATTGGTACTCAATTTGTACCGCAATAATTATTCAGAATTTTAGTTAAAAAGAATGGAAACCTGAGCACTGACCGCCAAGCGCAGAGCCAGGATCATGGAGAAGTAAAATGAGCAAAGTACAAGTAAATAAAGTGGTTGTCGCATACTCTGGCGGTCTAGATACCTCGGTGATCATCCCTTGGTTAAAAGAAAACTACGATTGTGAAGTAGTGGCGTTTGTTGCTGATGTAGGCCAAGGTGCTGAAGAACTGGAAGGTATTGAAGAAAAAGCCAAAGCTTCAGGAGCATCAGAGTGTTATGTGGCTGACCTAAAAGAAGAAATGGTAGCCGATTACATTTATCCAACGTTAAAAACAGGTGCTTATTATGAAGGTAAATATCTGTTAGGTACTTCGATGGCGCGTCCGATTATCGCCAAAGCACAAGTAGAAGTGGCTCGTAAAGTTGGTGCCGATGCGCTATGTCACGGCTGTACCGGAAAAGGCAATGATCAGGTGCGTTTTGAAGGTGCATTTGCTGCGCTTGCACCAGATCTTCACGTTATCGCACCTTGGCGTGAATGGGACTTAGTCAGCCGTGAGCAATGCCTTGATTACTTGGCTGAACGGAATATCCCATGTAGTGCTTCCCTTACAAAGATCTATTCGCGTGATGCGAATGCATGGCACATTTCCACAGAAGGTGGGGTATTGGAAGACACTTGGAATGCACCAAATGACGATTGTTGGGTATGGACCGCTGATCCTGAACAAGCACCAAATGAAGCGGAATATGTGACGCTAAAAGTAGAGAAAGGTGCCGTTGTTGGTGTCGATGGTGAGCAAATGACACCATACAATGCGTTGGTTTATCTCAATGAAAAAGGCGCAAAGCACGGTGTTGGTCGTATTGATATCGTTGAAAACCGTTTGGTTGGCATGAAGTCTCGTGGCTGTTATGAAACGCCAGGGGGCACTATCATGATGGAAGCACTACGTGCTGTTGAACAATTGGTATTGGATAAGAGTTCATTTGAGTTCCGTGAAGAGCTAGGCGTGAAAGCTTCTCACTTGGTGTACGACGGCCGCTGGTTTACACCGTTATGTAGCTCAATAATGGTTGCAGCTGAAGAGCTTGCACAAGACGTGAATGGTGAAGTGGTCGTGAAGCTATACAAAGGCCAAGCGACGGTGACTCAAAAACGTTCTGATAACAGCTTGTATTCTGAAGAGTTTGCAACATTTGGTGAAGATGAAGTGTATGACCAGAGTCATGCTGGTGGTTTCATCCGTTTATACTCACTGGCGAGCCGGATTCGAGCACTCAACGCAGCTAAGAAAAATCAATAAACACTCATTCATTGTTACTGAAAGCCCGCTGGATAGACAGCGGGCTTTTTTATTAACTGGCGGTAAATATATTTATATAAAATTCCTGAATAATTATGTGAAATAAGTGAATTTTTACTTTATTTTTAAATGGAATTACCGTAACGTTGAAGCATATCAAAAAAGACGCTGAATTCAGTCAAAACACAAGCAGTGATATCGAGCAATTAGGAGAGACGCGATGGCATTATGGGGCGGAAGATTTACCCAAGCGGCAGACACAAGGTTCAAAGATTTCAATGATTCACTTCGCTTTGATTACCGATTGGCTGAACAAGATATCGTGGGCTCTATTGCTTGGTCAAAAGCGTTATTGTCCGTTGATGTGTTGACGGAAGAAGAGCAGCAAAAGCTCGAATTAGCACTGAATGAGCTCAAGCTTGAAGTGATGGAAGATCCGCATCAAATACTGCGTTCTGACGCTGAAGATATCCACTCTTGGGTGGAGCAGCAACTGATTGGTAAAGTAGGGGATCTAGGTAAGAAGCTGCACACTGGTCGCTCGCGGAATGATCAAGTGGCAACCGACCTTAAACTTTGGTGTCGTCAGCAAGGTCAGCAATTGCTGATGGCTTTAGATCGTTTACAGTCACAAATGGTTGATGTTGCCAAAGCGCATCAAGCCACCGTATTACCTGGATACACCCATCTACAACGTGCGCAGCCTGTTACTTTCGCTCACTGGTGCCTAGCTTATGTTGAAATGTTTGAGCGTGACTACTCGCGTTTAAATGATGCAATTAAAAGACTGGATACCTGTCCGTTAGGCTCTGGTGCCTTAGCAGGGACAGCATATCCTATTGATCGTGAAGAGCTGGCCCACAACCTAGGCTTTCGCCGTGCAACAAGAAACTCACTCGATTCAGTGTCCGATCGCGACCATGTGATGGAGCTCATGTCGATTGCATCGATTTCTATGCTGCACCTATCTCGTCTTGCTGAAGATATGATCTTCTACAATTCTGGTGAGTCTAACTTTATTGAGTTAGCTGATACAGTGACTTCCGGCTCTTCATTAATGCCACAAAAGAAAAACCCTGATGCTTTGGAGTTGATCCGGGGTAAAACCGGTCGGGTTTATGGCTCATTGGCTGGCATGATGATGACTGTGAAAGCGCTACCTCTTGCTTACAATAAAGACATGCAAGAAGACAAAGAAGGGTTATTTGACGCGCTGGACACGTGGAATGATTGCATGGAAATGGCTGCGCTCTGCTTTGATGGTATCAAAGTTAATGGCGAGCGTACCCTTGAAGCAGCGAAACAAGGCTATGCCAATGCAACGGAGCTTGCGGATTATTTGGTTGCTAAAGGGATTCCTTTCCGTGAAGCGCACCATATTGTCGGCGTAGCCGTTGTTGGCGCGATTGCGAAAAGTTGTGCATTAGAAGAGCTTAGTATCGCGGAATTGAAAGAGTTCTCACCTGTTATTGAAGACGATGTGTATGACATTCTGACGATTGAATCGTGCCTAGAGAAACGAAGTGCATTGGGTGGGGTGTCGCCTCAACAAGTCGCGTACGCTGTTGAACAAGCAGATCAACGTTTGGCACAACGAGACACATCCACGGTCAAAGTTCGCCCAGCACGTTTGACGGACATTGAAGCATTGGAAGGTATGGTGACTTATTGGGCAAACATGGGTGAGAATTTACCACGTTCACGTAATGAGCTAGTCCGTGATATCGGCTCGTTTGCCATTGCAGAGCATCATGGCGAAGTCACAGGGTGTGCATCACTGTATGTATATGATTCAGGTTTAGCTGAAATTCGTTCTTTGGGGATTGAAGCCGGTTGGCAAGGGCAAGGACAAGGTTCTGCTATCGTAAAATATCTGGTTGATAAAGCCCGCCAAATGGCAATTAAGAAAGTCTTTGTTTTGACTCGTACCCCAGAATTCTTTATGAAGCAGGATTTCTTACCGACGTCGAAATCACTATTACCAGAAAAGGTGTTGAAGGATTGCGATCAATGTCCTCGTCAGCATGCATGCGATGAAGTTGCGCTGGAGGTAAACCTAGCAGAACAGGTGATTGCAAAAGTAAATGTCGCATAACGTTCTGAAAAGAAAAGTGTTTTAAAATTAAGGATAAAAAGATCAAAAAAGATCGATTTGTTTGGGAACAAAGTTGGAAAAGTAGGGTCTATTAAAGTACCACTGCTTTTTCTTAGAAGAATCTAAGAGGGCCCCAGACCGAGATATTGGTTTTGGGGCTTTTTTGTATCTGCACGCCACCCCCAGCCATGTTTGATTAAGGTTTTTGAGCTCTTTTCTCTTTACGCTTGCGCCAAGGCAAAATGACAAAGTGCATCCATAAATGAAGAAACAATAAGCCATTGAAGGCGAAACCAGCAAAGAGCAAGGCGATCGACTCGATCGACTCAGGTGTATTGCGAAATAACCACCACCATATGATCCAGCAAAGTACCGATAATACCGTCAATTGATCCATGCAGCGTTTGCATCGGCCAATCTTTTTCCAAAACCAGTGATCACGACAAGTCTCACATGTCATGTCATCTACTCCATTATTTTGTTCGCTTTAATTATACTCAAGTGCTGTTCAGTGGGGCAATCACATCGTATCTTCATTGCGTGCAGAGCATGCAGATTATGTTTTGATGGTAAAAATGAAAACTTAACGTCATCTTGATTTTGTAGCACGTAATTGCTGTATGGTGGCGCTTGGCTCAAAAGGAATATAATAATGACAACAGAACTTAAGTTTGCTCTTGGGATCGCTGGTACTTTTTTCGTTGTTGGTGCAACGGCCATCGGTTTGGTCAGCCACTATGCAATGATAACGACAATGTGATACCGATTAAGGTGTAAAGTAAAAGCCTCGTTGATGACGAGGCTTTTGTTGTTTATAGGGCAAGCAATATGATGCTTAGCAACCCGGTCCGCAATCGAGACAATGTTTGATCATTTCAGGACCAAGATGCAGTTTTGCGTTCAAGTCTCGTAATGCTGTTCGCACGCCTTCTTCAATCACTGGGTGATAGAAAGGCATATCGAGCATTTCTGATACGGTCATCTTGTTTTGGTGCGCCCATGCAAGTAGATGCGCGAGATGCTCTGCATTCGGACCCATCATTTCGGCGCCAAGGAATCGACCTGTTCCTTGCTCACCATAAACATGCAAAATGCCTTTATTTCGCAACATTACGCGAGAGCGGCCTTGGTTTTCAAATGAAACTTCACCAGTTGCAAAGCAACCACAATTGCCCAAACGCGTTGATAATTGTTTGTAGGTTTCTCCGACCATCGCAATTTGTGGATCTGAGAATACTGCCGAAATTGGAGAACGGCGCAGACCAGCTCGAATATCTGGGAATCGGCCTGCATTGTCACCTGCAATACGTGCTTGATCCGCGGCTTCATGCAGTAACGGAATTTGATTACTCGCGTCACCAGCGATGAAGATATTTTCTACTGACGTTTGCAGTGTGTAATGCTCAGCTGTTGGCACGCCGCGTTCATCAAGTTCAAGAGTGGTGTTCTCTAAGTTTAAGTTGTCCACATTTGGACGACGCCCTGTTGCCGCAAGCACGTAGTCAACAATAAAGCTTTCTAATTCGCCATCATGGTTGATAAACAGAATCTCGACTTTATCTGTCCCCTCGATGCGCTTCATACTTTCAACTTTTACATCGGCGTCGAGATAGAATTCTTGTTTAAATGCTTGGTCAGCGTATGCCATAACTTCTGGATCTGTCAGTGGCCCTACTTGACCGCCAAGGCCAAAGAGTTTTACTTTCACACCAAGGCGGTACAGTGCTTGCCCAAGTTCAAGGCCGATAACACCAGGACCGAATACTGCCACTGATTCAGGGAGATCATCCCAGTTAAATACGTCATCATTAATGATCAGGCGATCACCCAATTCATTCCATACGGCAGGGTAAGCTGGGCGAGAACCCGTTGCGATCACAATGCGCTTTGCAGTGATCTGTGTATGATCGTCAACCATTAATGTGGTGTTGTCGATGAATTTTGCATAGCCTGCCACTTTGTCTTCTGCAGGGATCTCATCCACACCTTCTAAAACGAAACCGACGAAACGATCTCGTTCACGCTTCACGCGATCCATTACTTCTCGGCCGTTAATGACGATTTCACCTTGAGGATGAACACCAAAGCCAGGCGCTTTTTCAATTTGATGGACACTTTCTGCTGCAGCAATCAACAGCTTTGAAGGCATACAGCCAACGCGAGCACAAGTTGTGCCGTAAGGGCCACCTTCAATCATTACAACACTATCAGTATGCGCTTTTGCCGCACGATAGGCGCCTAAACCTGCTGTACCACCACCAATAACGGCAACATCGACATTTAACTGTTTCATCATGGATTCTCGCTTTTTTATTCCCACGTCATGCTAGGGGCGTTGACTGGGGGTCATGAATTTTATTTGAATGTTTAATCTAGATAAGTAGTCGGACTGCACTGAGACGACGACTTATCTAGACTAGGAGAGATGTGATTAAGGTGTCCCCCGAGCTACGAAGGCATCGGGAGACTGAGCGTTTTCGCTTTAAAGATTTAGCCTAGGTAAGTTTCAAGCTCTTCACTACCACCGATGTGTCTACCACCGATGAACACTTGAGGTACCGTGGCGCGACCAGTGACTGCACGTAGGCTAACAGTCGTTGCATCTTTACCCAGAATCACTTCTTCATACTGAAGACCGTGATCAATCAGATTTTGTTTCGCCTTAGCACAGAAAGGACAGCCAGGTTTTGTAAATACTGTGATGGATTCCTGTGTTTTAAAGTTTGGTGCGATGTACGACAACATAGTGTCTGCATCTGAAACTTTGAACGGGTCGCCCGGCTCGTTTGGTTCGATGAACATTTTCTCAACGACACCATCTTTTACCAACATGCTGTAGCGCCATGAGCGATCACCAAAACCAAGATCTTTTTTCTCAACCAGCATTCCCATGCCATCAGTAAACTCGCCGTTACCATCAGGGATAAAGGTGATATTTTCAGCTTCCTGATCGGCTTTCCAAGCGTTCATCACAAATGTGTCGTTAACTGAAACACAAAGGATTTCGTCGACACCATGCTCTTTGAATACAGGGAACAATTCGTTATAACGAGGTAAGTGGCTTGAAGAACAAGTTGGTGTAAATGCACCCGGCAAGCTAAAGACAATGACCGTTTTGTTTTTGAATAGGTCGTCGCTTGTTACGTTAACCCAAGCATCACCTTGGCGAGTCGGGAAAGTAACCTGTGGAACATTTTGACCTTCTTTCGATGCGAACATAGTGTTTTCCTTCTGATTTTAAATTCGTTTAGAGCTTAATCTTTTTGCTGGCTCTGTTTCGTTTTGTTGCGCTCATTATTGAAAAAAATCTTTGATAGCTCTAATCGTTTGATGCTATGGTTTCGATAGGTTTTTTCTATCGAGGTAAAAAATGAATATCCGCGATTTTGAATACTTGGTGGCTTTGGCTGAACACAAACACTTTCGCAAAGCCGCGGAAGCGTGTTTTGTTAGCCAACCAACGTTAAGTGGTCAGATCCGTAAGTTAGAAGATGAGCTTGGCACGGCTTTGTTAGAGCGAAGCAGCCGTCGGGTTTTGTTTACGGATGCGGGGTTACAACTTGTTGATCAAGCTCGATGCATTCTGAATGAAGTGAAAACATTTAAAGACATGGCAAGCGGCCAAAGTGGTGCGATGTCTGGTCCAATGCACATTGGCTTTATTCCAACCGTTGGGCCTTATATCCTTCCTCGCATCGTCCCTGCTTTAAAAGAACAATTCCCTGAACTAGAGTTGTTTTTGCATGAGGCGCAAACGCAGCAACTGGTGCGTCAATTAGAAGATGGTAAGCTCGATTGTTTGGTGTTAGCGTCAGTTGCAGAGACGTCACCTTTTAAAGAAATTGAGGTATACAGTGAGCCTCTGAGTGTTGCGGTACCGTGCGATCATGAATGGGCGACGCTAGACAGTATTGATATGCTTGAGTTGAATGGTAAGACGGTGCTGGCTTTAGGGGATGGTCACTGCTTACGTGATCAGGCGTTGGGCTTTTGTTTTGCCGCTGGGGCAAAAGATGATGAACGCTTTAAAGCAACCAGCTTAGAAACCTTGCGTAATATGGTCGCCGCAGGTGCAGGCATTACGTTATTACCTGAGCTTTCTTTACCCAAAGAAAAGCAAAAAGACGGCGTTTGTTATATTCGAGCCGTCAACCCTGAACCATCACGCAGTATCGTTCTGGTGTATCGTCCGGGGTCTCCGTTAAGAGCGCGTTTCGAGCAACTGGCCTCGACCATTTCTGAGCAATTGGCTGCTCGATAGTTGAAAAAAAGGTTGACCTTATGGTCAACCTTCTTTGCATTAGAACAATTCTTCACTTTCTGATGTGGTATAGATACTGTCGGTAATTTCATCCACCGCATATTCGGTTGGCTCTGTACCTTCAGTAAAGTATTCAAACATCGAGCTGCCATCATTCTTGTTGGTGAGTAAGCCAGTATCGCGGTCGATACGAACGCGAACTACGCCCTCAGGGATCTGTTTTTGGTGTTCTGGTTTGTCAGCAAGCGCAGCTCGCATGAAATCAACCCAAGCTGGCTGTGCGGTTTTTGCACCTGCTTCAGCACCAGAGATCTGACCATTACCTAAATTCGCATTTGGTGTAGTTTTACCGAGTGCGCGGTTATGGTTATCAAAACCAACCCAAGCGACAGCGACAATGCCTGGACCGTAACCGTTATACCACGCATCTTTAGAATCATTTGTAGTACCGGTTTTGCCGCCAATGTCACGACGTTCTAATTTCTGACCACGCCAACCCGTGCCATTCCAGCCTGTACCATCGCGCCAGTTACCACCACCCCAAATGTTGCTATACATCATCTCTCGAACGAGGAACGCAGTCTGCTCAGAGATCACTTGCGGTGCGTATTGCTGTTCCTCAGTAGTTGTCACATCTTGCTCATTAAACTCGTTATCGCTGACAAGTGTTGGCTGACAATTTTGATGGCAAATGGTTTTTGGTGTGGCTTCAAATTCAATATCACCATATGGCCCTTCGATTTTTTCGATGTAGAACGGCTCAACGTAGTAGCCACCATTGGCGAAAACAGAGAATCCTTGCGCCATTTTGACCGGTGTTAAGCTACCAGCACCCAGAGCGATTGTTTCAGAGCGTGGCAGTTGGTCGATATCAAAACCAAAACGAGTTAGGTATTGACGGGTTTCATCGAGACCAACTTCGCGCAGCACGCGAACAGCCATTACGTTTTTCGATTGTGCTAAGCCAATACGTAAACGAGTTGGGCCAGAGTAGGTTGGTGGTGAGTTCTTCGGACGCCATGCCGTGCCTTGACCACGATCCCACTTATTAATAGGTGCATCGTTAATCAAGCTCGCCAGTGTCATCCCTTTATCAATCGCTGCCGAATAGATAAACGGTTTGATACTTGAACCCACTTGACGAACGGACTGTGTTGCTCGGTTAAATTTATTGTGAATGAAGTTAAAGCCACCAACTAATGACAAAATAGAGCCATTTTCTGGGTCCATTGCCACAAAAGCTGTGTTCGCATTTGGTACCTGACTTAAAGCCCAACTAGTGGATTGTTCATTGGTGATCTGACGTACCCAAATTTGCTCTCCGGCGATCAGGATATCTTTCGCAGATCTTGGCGCGGGACCTTGACGGTCGTCTGTACGGAACTTACGTGCCCAATTCATACCATTCCATTCAATGGTTTGCTCGCCCTGATTCTTAACTTCAACAACGGCTGACTTAGCATTGACTTGTGTAACAACGGCTGGAATTAGAGAGCCATAAGTTGGGACATCATCTAAAATCTCATCGATTTGATCACGATTCAGAGGCGTTTGTTCTGCTTTCCACAAAACTTTTTCTGCACCGCGATAACCGTGGCGTTCGTCGTAAGAGAGCAGATTGTTGATGGCAGACTTATTTGCTGCGTTTTGTAACTTTGAATCAATGGTGGTGTAGACGTTCATGCCTGAGGTGTAAGCATCTTCGCCATAGCGCTTAACCATCCATGCGCGCGCCAGTTCTGCCACATAAGGAGCACTCAATTCGATTTCAGCTCCATGGTAATAAGAGACAATCTCTTCAGAGCGGGCTTGATCGTATTCTGCTTGCGTGATGTATTTTTCGTCGAGCATACGCATCAAGACCACATTACGTCGATGTGTTGCACGTTCAACCGAATAGATTGGGTTCATGGTTGAAGGCGCTTTTGGCATACCGGCAAGGGTCGCAATTTCACTTAAGGTTAGGTCTTTCAGATTTTTACCGAAGTAAACACGGGCCGCAGCACCAAAACCGTATGAGCGGTAGCCAAGGAAGATCTTGTTAACATACAACTCCATGATCTCTTGTTTACTTAACAGTTGCTCAATGTGAATCGCAATAAATACCTCTTTCACTTTACGCATCAATTTCTTCTCATTGGAGAGGAAGAAGTTACGTGCTAGCTGCTGAGTAATGGTACTTGCCCCTTGTTTTGCTGAGCCAGAAAGGGCAACAACAACGGCCGCACGAGTGATGCCAATAGGGTCTATGCCTGGGTGATCATAGAAGCGGCTGTCTTCTGTCGCGATCAGAGCATCAATTAGATGCTGAGGGATCTCATCGTAACGGACTGGAATACGACGCTTTTCGCCGAATTGAGAAATTAACTTCCCATCCTTACTAAAGACCTGCATTGGAGTTTGCAGTTTGACGTCACGCAAAGTTGCTACATCGGGTAGGTCTGGCTTGACGTACAAATAGAAGCCGAAAATTGTACCGACTCCAAGAATCATGCAAATCAATGCAAAAATGAACAATCGCTTTATGAACTTCACCGGAGAATCCCTGATTAGTTAAGGCTTGAAAGATACAAACCCTTGTACTCTAAGCTAAAAATTTAGCTCGATTTCATTTGTATGCTCGTTAAACCACCAATTAAAGCATAAGAGCTAAGCAGTAGTCACGGAGCTGAGTTGTATGGGTAAATCACTAGTCACTGGCATTGACATTGGTCACCACAGTATAAAAGCAGTGGTGTTAAAGCCAGTTAAAGGCACATTCACACTTGCTGGTTACAAAGAGTTGCCAATTGAAGCAGACATTTTCTCTGATAACCACATGTTAAATTATCAGAAAATTGTAAAGAAACTCAAAGCGCTAAGGAAGGGTTTACCATTATTTAGCAGCAGAGTCGCGCTTTCGGTACCCGACAACACCGTAATAAGCAAAGTATTACAAATAGATAGTGAGCTCGATGATAGAGAAAGAGAGTTCGCTATTTTTCAGAATTTTTCTCATCAATCCCCATTTCCAATTGAAGAACTGCATTTGGATTACATCGAACTACCGAAAAAATCGGTTAGCCAGACCACGGTAAGCTATCAAGTTTATGCCACAAAGAAAGATCTGGTGGAAAGTCGAGTTAATGCGGCTGAAAAAGCGGGATTTCAGCCTTTTTTAATGGAGATGCAAGCACACAGCCTTACTCACGTGTGGCAAAAAGTGTCGCAGCAAGAAAATAAGTCAGACTGGTTATTAGTTGATATTGGATTAAGTCAGACTTTGATGTGCATCGATTTTGCAGATAAAGCCCCTTTTCATAAAGAGCTGGCATTAGGTACACAAGTGATTGATGCAAAAGGGGAGTATGAGCATCTCATGCACAGCAGTACCGAACGCTTCATTTTTGGCTTGATTGAAAAACTACAACGCAACATTCAGATCCTTGGCTCTGTCCACGGCACGCCCATTAAAGGCATTTGGCTGACAGGGGGAGGGGCAGCAACCCCGATGTTAGTTGAAGAGATTCAGCGCCGATTAGAAGTGGAATGCGAAGTATTGAATCCCCTGCACCTATTTAAAGGCAAACGCAGTAAACATACGGCAGAAATGGAAAATGGTTTTGCCTTCAGTACCGCTGTTGGTCTGGCATTAAGAGGCATTGACTGGATGGAGCAATCTCATGCTGCATAGTGTTAACTTACTTCCTTGGCGTGAAGAGTTACGTGAGCGCCATAAAAAGCGTTTCTTATCGTTACTTATCCTCGGGATCCTCGTGGGGATAGGTATTCAATGGGGAATTGGCTTGTATATCAGCAACGAGACAGAAAAGCAGCAATCTCGTTTGTCTTATCTCAATAGTTATATTGCTGAACTTGACCGCCGCATTGCTGCACTTAAACAAGTTGAGCAAGATCATGCGGCATTGCTTACTCGGCTAGCGGTGGTCGAGAAGCTACAAAAACAACGCAATAAAACCACGGACTTTATGAACTTGATGCCAGGCTTGATCCCGGAAGGTGTCTATGTCGATAAGATCAAAATGGGTGGTAATGAAATCGAGATTGCTGGGATCAGTGATACCACTTCACGCTTAGCTACGATGCTCGATAACCTTGAGAAATCGAGTAAGTTGAATGAGGTCGAAATGCACTCGATTGTGCATGGTAAGGTTCGTTTCGGTAAGAAATTTCAAACCTTCAAAGTCTCATTTAATTTCCTGACTGATGAGCTGCCGCAAACTCCAGAGAATGGAGGTAAACGTAATGGCTAGTTATCAAGATCTTGATATTGAAGAAATCGCGGAATGGCCTTTAGTGCCACAGGTTATCGTCATTACGGTGTTGGTTATTATCCTGCAAGGGTTTGGTTATTGGTTCTATCTCAAGCCTCAAGCGGAGCAGCTCGAATCATTAATTCAAAAAGAACAAACATTAAAGACGACGCTTACCATCAAAGCCAATAAAGTCGCCACACTACCGAAGTTACAGGCGCAATTGGATGAACTCTCAGAGCGATATGATTTTCTTTCACGTCAGCTTCCTGTTCAGAAAGAATTAGCCAGCATGTTGGCATCTGTAAATGAACTTGGACTGAAAAACTCGCTTACGTTTACACGAATTGATTGGGGTGAAAAGCAGAATCAGGAATTCCTGTATCGCTTGCCGTTGAACATCGAGTTGACAGGGGATTATCACAATATTGGTGATTTTTCTCAGGCGATTGCTGAGCTACCACGGATCATCCATTTTGACGATGTGTATTGGCAGCGAGTGAGTCAGGAGAGCAGCACGCTTCACTTCCGTGTCCGTGCTTACACCTATCAGTTTAAGCCGGAGGTAAAAGATGAAGGTTAAGCTGTCATTGGTTCTTCCTTGTGTACTGATGTTGTTGTCTGGATGTAAAGCCAATCAAGATTCTCTTAGTGACTTTGTCAGTCAAACTGAGCAGAAAGCACGCAAAGATGTGTCGGCATTAACGCCGTTGAAAGAGTTTAAAGTCGCCGAGTATTCACAACACGCTATGCGTGAACCGTTTGTTTTGCCGCAAGCGGCATTGGTACTCAACCAACCGAATGTAAAGAAAGACTGTTGGCAGCCTGCACCACGACGCAAGACAGGACAGCTAGAGCGTTTTCCTCTAAGCAAATTGCGTTTAAAAGGTGTGATGAGTAGCAATGGTCGAGTCTCGGCCTTAGTGCAGACGCCAAGAGGTAACGTTGTAAAAGTGAATGCAGGTCATTATGTCGGTTTGAATAACGGCAAAATCACACGCGTCACCAATCAATATTTACAGATTAATGAAACTTTACCCGATGGGTTAGGGTGTTGGAATAAACGCAACGTCAAGTTAGCGCTTAAATAGATGTCATTGATGAGATGAAAAAATGGTAAAAGGATTAAAAGATCGGCTAGTTTACCGCAGTCGCATGATGTGGTTAGTTGGAGCAATGCTGATGTCAGCGGTTAGTGTTGCAGCGGAAGATAACCCTTCCAATACCCTGAAAAATATTGATTTCAGAGTAGATGGAAAGCAAAACTCAAAAATCATTATTGAGTTAGAAAGTCCTCGTTTAGCGGTTGACTTACAAAAAGCGCAGGAAGGGTTGAGTATTGAGTTACTGAACACGCATGTTCCGGACGATAAACTCTATCTACTTGATGTAAAGGATTTTGCGACGCATGTTGAGTCCATCGAAGTATTTCGCAAAGAACCAAGTGCTTTATTGGTGGCCAGTATTAAAGGTGACTACACCTACAATTACACACTGAATGGTAAGTTCTTAGAAGTTGTCGTTTCTAAAGTTGAAGCCGATGCGGTACCTAAACAAAAGAGCATTTTGGAAAAAGAAGGGAAAAAAATCTCGATTAACTTCCAAGATATTCCGGTACGAAATGTCTTACAGCTCATTGCAGACTATAACGACTTTAACCTTGTGGTTTCAGACTCGGTAACAGGCAACTTGACGTTACGTTTGGATGGTGTGCCATGGCAACAAGTGTTGGATATTATTCTGCAGGTCAAAGGGTTAGATAAGCGTGTTGATGGTAATGTGGTGCTGGTTGCGCCTAAAGCTGAACTTGATTTACGTGAGAAACAGAAACTAGAGCAAGCGCGTATGGAAGAAGAGTTGGGCGATCTCACCTCTGAAATCATCAAAGTGAAATTCGCGAGTGCTTCTGAAATTGCTGAAATGATTGGCGGGGAAGGCACAGTCAACATGTTGTCTGAACGAGGTTCAATCAGCATCGATGAGCGCACTAATTCATTGTTAATCCGAGATTTAAAAGAAAATATTGATGTGATCCGTGAAATTGTGGATTCACTCGATATTCCGGTTAAACAGGTGCAGATTGAGGCTCGTATTGTTAGCGTCAATGAAGGTGACTTAGATGAACTTGGCGTTCGCTGGGGCGTGATGTCTACCAATGGGAGCAATTCGGTAGCGGGCTCCATTGAAGGTAATCTGTGGCAAGCTGGACTTTATGGTGGCGATGGTGAGTCAGGTGATGGTGCGCTACCCATTGATGATTTCCTTAACGTGAACCTAGCGGCGACGGCGGCCAATGCGTCTTCTATCGCCTTCCAAGTGGCTAAGCTTGGTTCCGATACCTTATTGGATCTGGAACTCTCGGCGTTGCAACGTGAGTCGAAAGCGGAAGTGATTTCCAGTCCGCGGCTGATCACAACTAATAAAAAGCCCGCTTACATTGAACAAGGTACCGAAATCCCTTACTTAGAATCCTCTTCGAGTGGAGCAACCAGTGTAAGCTTCAAGAAAGCAGTACTAAGTTTGAAAGTAACGCCACAAATAACGCCAGATAATCGTTTAGTCCTTGATTTGAGTGTCACTCAGGATAGGCCTGGTGATGTGGTGAAAACCGGTACCGGAGAAGCGGTTGCCATCAATACTCAGCGGATTGGGACGCAAGTCTTGGTCAACAATGGTGAAACGGTTGTGCTTGGTGGTATCTTCCAGCACAGCATTACGGATACGGTCGATAAAGTGCCGCTATTGGGCGATCTGCCGCTATTAGGTGCATTATTCCGTCGTAGTTACCAGCAAATGGGTAAAAGTGAACTCTTGATTTTTGTCACACCGAAGGTGGTTGTGCAGTAATATCGGCAATGAGTTAAAAATAAATTTGCATTAGTGGCACCATATCTAGATAATTTCGGGTCTTATCACGAATTATCTGTGAGGAATAGGTGCCACAAGCATTTTCTGAGCTGGTAGAAAACCAGCACGTCTTGTGGCGATGTCATTGAATTAACGTTGTAAATTACTGCTAAACATGGCTGAGAAACGCAATATTTTCCTTGTTGGCCCTATGGGAGCCGGCAAAAGCACAATCGGTAGACACCTGGCTCAACAGCTTCATATGGAGTTTGTTGATTCCGATACCGTTATTGAAGAGCGCACTGGCGCAGATATCGCTTGGGTATTTGATGTCGAAGGTGAAGAAGGTTTCCGCGTCCGTGAGGAAAAGGTGATCAACGACCTGACTGAAGAGCAAGGTATCGTACTTGCGACAGGTGGCGGCTCAATTAAGAGTAAAGATAACCGTAATCGACTTTCTGCTCGCGGTATTGTTGTTTATCTAGAAACGACCATCGAAAAACAGTTGGCACGTACTAACCGCGATAAAAAACGTCCTCTGCTTCAGACTGATAACCCACGTGATGTATTGGAATCACTAGCGGAAGAACGTAATCCTCTGTATCAAGAAATTGCAGACTACACCGTACGAACTGACGATCAAAGTGCAAAAGTGGTAGCCAACGAGATCGTAAAAATGCTAGAAGAACGTTAAGGCGTTTTTAATTTCTAGTATTTGGAGTCTCCCATGGAACGGATAACGGTCAGTTTAGGTGAACGTAGCTATCCAATCTCAATTGGTGCCGGATTGTTTAACGATCCGGCCCTCCTTTCTTCTCTATCTGCAAAACAAAAAGTTCTGGTTATCTCTAATGTCACCGTTGCCCCATTGTATGGCGATAAGATCTTAGATCTGCTCGCTCAGATTGGTTGTGAAAGTGACTTATTAGCGTTGCCAGACGGTGAGCAATATAAATCGCTCGATACCTTCAATACGATCATGAGTTACCTTCTGGAGAAAAACTACAGTCGGGATGTTGTGATCATTGCGCTAGGTGGCGGTGTTATTGGTGATTTGGTCGGTTTTGCGGCAGCTTGCTATCAACGTGGTGTTGATTTTATTCAGATACCAACCACCTTGTTGTCTCAAGTAGATTCATCGGTTGGTGGTAAAACGGCGGTAAACCATAAGCTAGGCAAGAACATGATAGGGGCATTCTATCAGCCTAAATCTGTGATTATTGATACAGATTGCTTAGCTTCGCTCCCTGAGCGAGAGTTTGCAGCTGGCATGGCTGAAGTGATCAAATATGGCATCATTTATGATGCGCCATTCTATGATTGGCTTGAGGCTAATTTGGATAAGCTGTATGCCCTAGATGAGGCGGCACTGACGTATGCCATTGCTCGCTGCTGTGAAATCAAGGCTGAAGTCGTTGCGCAAGACGAGAAAGAAGCTGGTATTCGTGCGTTGCTGAATTTAGGCCATACTTTTGGTCATGCGATAGAAGCAGAACTTGGCTATGGCAATTGGCTCCATGGCGAAGCGGTTTCTGCGGGTACGGTTATGGCTGCAAAGACGGCTCAGCTGCAAGGGCTGATTTCTGAGCAGCAGGTTGAGCAAATTATTTCTATACTCAAAAGAGCTAAATTGCCAGTCCACACACCAGAGAGTATGTCATTCGATGACTTTATGCGTCATATGATGCGTGACAAAAAAGTGTTGGCGGGTGAGCTGAGACTGGTGCTTCCTACCAGTATTGGCAGTGCAGAAGTTGTGAAAGGTGTGCCTGACTCAGTGATTGAACAGGCGATTGATTTCTGTCGTAATATTCCCAAGTGATCCCATTTTTAATCATTTCGCATTACACCTTGAGATTACTTGGGTATAACTAGTTATCCAATCTTTGTTGACAGTTAACTGTCTGTAGGACGGCGTAATGAGTTTAACGCATGCATCTCATGTGTTGGATCTGGAATCTCAAACAGAGCTGCTTGAACGCTTGCAGCTCTTGACTGATTTCGGTTCAAATTTGATCACCGTAGGTGGTACAAATGGAGCTGGAAAGTCGTGGTTGGCGCAACGTTACCTTGAAGTATGGGCGGAAGATAAAAACCAATCGTTGTTGATGTGTCACCCTAACCAAGATGATGATCAGCGCCGCTCAACCATCCTTACCCAACTCGTCTCTGATCCTCTGTTTAATCCTGCCGATAGTTTACTGGACAGTTTTAGCCGTCTGTTTGATGGCGTGTCGTGTGATATTGCCATTGTGGTGGATGATGGCCACTTATTGAGTGAAACATTTATTTCTGAGCTATGGATGTTGGTGCTTGAAGCACAAACCAACCCTGCTTGGAGTATTAACGTTGTGTTATTTGCTCAGGCCAGCAGCTTAGGGCCTTTACTCACTCGCTTAGGTTATGGTCAAGAGCATAAACCCATTGATTTGGAAATTGATGCGTTATCAAAAGAAGAAGCTGACCGTTTTTTCGAGCAATTGGTCATGCGCTACATTGAAGATGACATGGAAAAGCGTATTCGACATGCTTATCGTAAAGTAAACCGATTACCAGGAGAGATCATGGCACTGAGTGAACATAAGCCAGAAAAACGTATCATCATTCGTTCTATTGTCGGCTCTCCAATGAATATTCTGCTAGTTATTCTAGTGCTGCTACTACTCATCGGGGGAGGGTACTGGTGGCTGATGAACCAACCTACGCCAGATGAGAAAGCAGAACAAATCAATCAAACTGTTGAGCAGACAGTGATTCCTACATTGGCAGAAACAGAAAGCCAGAATGCTTCAAACCCTCAATCAGCTGAATCTAGCGATGTTACTGACCCGCTATTAGCTGATGCAGAAGATGACTCAGCGGCACTACCACCTGATGTTACCTCTGAAACGGCGAGTGTGGGCTCTGACAGCGATGATAATCAACGTGTTGTGATCACTTCTGAAGTGGTGGATGCGTTGTTGGAAGACAAGCCAGAAAGTGTTGATACGAGTGCTATTGATGACGTCGTTGAACAATCAAAAGTACCGGAAACAGAAGCGGTGACGACTGTTCAAGAAGCTGCGGAGCAAAATACTTCTGTTGATGAGCAGCCCGCAGAAGCAACGCCTCCCTCTGCCAACACCGCCATTGAATTTTCATTTGCCCGTGAAGAATTGAAAGCATTTTCAGCACGCAGCTACACATTGCAGCTGGCAGCGGTGAATACCTTAGCCGAGGTGCAAACCTTTATTAACCACTATGAGTTAAAAGATAAAGTGTATGTGTACCCGACCATTCGAAATGGGGTGGAGTGGTTTATCGTTACCTATCAAAATTACCCAACGATTCAGCTTGCTAGGGATGCGGTAGAAACACTACCAAAATCACTACAACAACTGGATCCGTGGGCGAAATCAATGAATCAGGTTCATCGAGAGATTGATCGTGCGAAATAACGCTGAGCTTCGTTGCAAAATATGTTACATTCCGCTCCCTTAACTTGTGGTTGATAGATAGAGCAGTTGATGAAGAAGCAGCGTGCCTTCCTGAAATGGGCAGGTGGAAAATACGGACTTGTTGAAGATATCCAGCGTTACTTACCTGAGGGACGTAAGCTGGTGGAACCGTTCGTTGGCGCTGGTTCGGTATTCCTTAATACGGATTACGACCACTACCTGTTGGCAGACATCAATCCAGACTTGATTAACCTGTACAACTTGCTCAAAGAACGTCCGGAAGCATACATTGCTGAAGCAAAGCGTTGGTTCTGCCCAGAAAACAACCGCAAAGAAGCCTACTTAGATATTCGCGCCCAGTTTAACGCGACACCTGATGATGTAATGTATCGTTCGGTGGCTTTCCTCTACATGAACCGCTTTGGCTTTAATGGTCTATGCCGTTACAACAAGAAAGGCGGCTTTAATGTGCCGTTTGGTTCTTACAAAAAACCATACTTTCCAGAAGCTGAACTGGAGTTTTTTGCAGAGAAAGCTAAAAAAGCCACTTTTGTCTGCGAAGGCTATCCTGAAACGTTCAAGCGCGCGCGCAAAGGGAGTGTGGTTTATTGTGATCCGCCGTATGCCCCGCTTTCCACGACAGCAAACTTCACCTCATACGCGGGAAATGGCTTTACACTGGATGATCAAGCGGCTCTCGCCGATGTTGCTGAAAAAGCGGCGAATGAGCGTGGTATTCCCGTACTGATTTCTAACCATGATACAACGCTAACGCGACGCTTATACCATGGGGCAGAGCTGAATGTGGTGAAGGTGAAGCGTACCATCAGCCGCAATGGGGCTGGACGCAATAAAGTCGATGAATTGCTCGCGCTATTCAAACCGATAGAATAACATTTCTTATACAAATTCTATGATCTGACCTAAGGCTTATGTAGAATTGCGCGCAGAGTTTCTTCAGTGTGCAATGATGCCCAACTAAACCTAGAGGTCAGGTATGAAAGATTTCCTTATCGCTCCATCGATTCTGTCTGCAGATATGGCTCGCTTAGGCGAAGACGTAGAAAAAGTACTCGCAGCAGGTGCTGATGTGGTTCATTTCGACGTAATGGACAACCACTACGTACCCAACCTAACCTTTGGTGCGCCAATCTGTCAGGCGCTACGTGACTACGGTATTACGGCACCCATTGATGTTCATCTAATGGTGAAACCTGTTGATCGCATTGTTCCTGATTTTGCAAAAGCGGGCGCATCGATGATCACATTCCATATTGAAGCTTCTGAGCACGTTGACCGTACACTACAACTGATCAAAGAGCATGGCTGTAAAGCGGGTGTGGTTCTCAACCCAGCAACGCCACTCTCTCATCTAGAGTACATCATGGATAAAGTTGACCTGATCCTACTGATGTCAGTGAATCCAGGCTTTGGTGGTCAGTCGTTTATTCCTAAGACGCTGGATAAGCTGCGTGCGGTACGCAAGATGATTGATGAATCTGGCCGTGATATCCGCTTAGAGATCGATGGTGGAGTTAAGGTTGATAACATTAAAGAGATCGCGGAAGCGGGTGCAGATATGTTTGTCGCCGGTTCAGCTATCTTTAATCAGCCAGACTACAAAGAAGTGATTGACCAAATGCGCGCTGAGCTAGCAAAGGTTAAGTAATTCGATGAGCACAATTAAACTAATCGCATTTGATTTAGACGGCACGCTCTTAGACAGCGTACCTGATTTGGCGGTTGCGGCAGACCAAGCGGTACAAGCTTTAGGTTATCCTGCCGTCACAGAAGAGCAAGTGCGTGATTACGTTGGTAACGGCGCTGATATCTTAATTGGCCGCGCTTTGAGTCGTAGCCTGACGGTCTCACCCGATCTTGACCCTGAGTTACATGCCAAAGCACGAGAGCTTTTTGATGACTACTACGAAAAGAGTGGCCATAAGCTCAGCCATCTTTACCCTGCGGTAAAAGAGACCTTGGCTGAACTCAATAGAGCTGGCTTTACTATGGCGCTTGTGACCAACAAGCCATCGAAGTTTGTCCCGGAAGTTTTAGCCAAGCACGGCATTGATAAGTATTTTGTTGATGTGATTGGCGGCGATACCTTCCCTGAGAAGAAGCCAGACCCGATGGCTTTGAATTGGCTGCTAGAAAAACACGGTTGCCAGCCACAAGAGATGCTGATGGTTGGTGATTCAAGTAACGACATCAAAGCAGCGAAAAACGCAGGCTGTCACTCGTTTGGTTTGACTTACGGCTACAACCACGGTGAACCGATCTCCGCTGCTTCACCGGATTTTGTCGCAGATAATATTGGACAATTGCTCGATGTGGTGCTCGTTTCTGCGTAAAGCAGTGAAAACTTCATCACTACATCTAGCAAAATAGTTGCTAATAAGTACACTGAGTAAACCGCACAATTAGGCGTGCGGTTTTTTTCATTTTTAGATTAAGAAGTCAAAGGAATCATTCTCATGAGCAAACCCATTGTATTGAGTGGTGTTCAACCGTCAGGTGAATTAAGTATCGGTAACTACCTGGGTGCTCTACGTCAATGGCAACAGATGCAAGACGACTATGATTGCCAATACTGTGTGGTAGACCTTCACGCAATTACGGTTCGTCAAGATCCGAAAGCGTTACATGAAGCGACGCTAGACGCACTGGCAATTTGTCTCGCAGTTGGTGTTGATCCAAAGAAGAGCACGCTATTTGTTCAGTCACATGTACCAGAACATGCTCAACTTGGTTGGCTTCTTAACTGTTACACCCAGATGGGTGAGTTGAGTCGTATGACTCAGTTTAAAGACAAATCAGCACGTTACTCAAATGACAGCTCAAGCCAGTTTGGTGATGTAAACGTGGGTCTGTTTGACTACCCAGTACTAATGGCCGCAGACATCCTGCTTTACGGTGCACACCAAGTGCCAGTGGGTAGCGACCAGAAGCAACACCTCGAGCTAGCACGTGATATTGCAAATCGCTTTAACAACATCTACTCGCCAGAGCAGCCAATCTTCCAAGTGCCTGAGCCATACATTCCAACGGTAAACGCGCGCGTAATGAGCCTTCAAGACGCAACGAAGAAGATGTCGAAGTCAGATGATAACCGCAAGAACGTGATCACCTTGCTTGAAGAGCCGAAGTCGATCATTAAGAAGATCAACAAGGCGCAGACTGACACAGAAACACCACCGCGTATCGCTCACGATTGGGATAGCAAAGCAGGCATTTCAAACCTAATGGGCCTTTACTCTGCAGCGACAGGTATGAGCTTTGAAGAAATTGAAGCGAAATACCAAGGCGTTGAAATGTACGGCCCATTCAAGAAAGATGTGGGTGAAGCTTTGGTGGCGATGCTTGAGCCAATTCAAGCGGAATACCGCCGTATCCGTGAAGATCGCACATTCATGAATGAAGTGATGAAGCAAGGTGCTGAAAAAGCGTCGGCTCGTGCAGCGGAAACATTGAAGAAGGCGTACGAAGCCGTCGGTTTTGTTGCTCGCCCATAATTTCCTCTCTTAATAAAAAGCCCCGCACAGGAAACTGTGCGGGGCTTTTTTGTCTTAAATTTTAGAAAATTCCCATACAAATCAATTTGTAATATCGAATGCCTAGCGGTTTGTTACTTTGAGTGTTGAAACCTTGCGCTGGCTTCAAGTATTTACTCTATTAATGAGACTTTGTTCTCGATATGAAGTGTGAATGGTTTGAGTTTGCAGTGAAAAGTCCAACACTGTACGCGCAAAATTCAAAGGTAAATTCTATTAACGTGATGATGAGTGCCTTTTCTGATGGATGAGCGACATATCAGAAAGGGCGATAAGAGGTGGGAAATGGATACCAAACTTACTCGCAATGTTCTTGCGCTAGCAATCGGCGCAACCTTAGCTGCACCTGCGATGGCTGATGTAGTGATCTCTCAATATGTCGAAGGCGGTAGCTACAATAAGGCAATCGAGATTGCGAACACAGGTGATAAAGCCGTGTCTTTAGATGGCTACGACCTAGTGAAGTCTGCAAATGGAGGCAATTGGGGGGCACCACTGTCACTCGATGGCAAAGTGCTGCAAGCTAAAGAAGTCCTTGTAGTTGCCAATAATCGTGCAAGCGATGAAATCAAAGCATTGAGCGACATTGTTGAAAACTCGATCACCAGTTTTAATGGCAACGATCCTATCGCTCTACGTAAAGATGGTGAGGCTGTTGATGTTATTGGTCACATGAGCAGTGACTACTGGGGTAAGGACACCACGTTAGTACGTGCTGACTTAACACCATCTGCAGCTTATCAACCGAGCCAGTGGAGTGCGCTGGAAAAAGATAACATTGAGGGGCTGGGTTCATTAGATGCGGGTGAGCTACCACAGCCATTTGCGTGTACCGACAATGGCAGTGAACCTAATTTCACCTCAATTCAAGCGATCCAAGGTGAAGGCGACACTTCACCATTTATTGATGGTTACCCTTACATCACTGATGAAGAGTTCTTTGTACGTGGGGTCGTGAGTGCAGTGACTACGGGACTCACTAAAGGTTTCTTCTTACAAGCACTTGAAAATGACTACAACCCAAATACTTCGGAAGGCTTATTTGTTCATACCAACCAATCCAGCTCTGAATTGAAGCCGGGCGATGTGGTGTGTGTGAAGGGTAAAGTGCAAGAATTTTACAGCCATACGCAGCTGAAAGCTGACAACAACAATTGGGTGAAGCAATCAGAACAAGCAGCACCAGAAGCATCTGAGATTGAAATTTTAGCCACAGATGACAACTTCGATCGCACACTTGAGCGTTATGAAGGCATGCTGGTGAAAACCACAGAAGCGCTGGATATGCGTGTTACCCGTACCTTCGGTTACGACTACCCAGCACGTCGCAACAATATGGTGTTGGCTCAAGGTCGTATCAACATGCAGCCAAACCAAATGTTTGCTGCTGGATCGGAACAAGCGCAGCAGCTGACGCAAGAAAATGCGCAGCGTCGTTTGTACGTTGAGTCTGATCAAAAAGCATCGAATGGTCAGATCCCTTACTACCCTGAGTTTGGTCGTACTGATGTTGACCAAGATGGCTCAACGGAAGATTACATCCGCATTGATGACACGGTTGTTGGCCTTGAAGGTGTGTTGCACTACAGCTACGGTGATTACCGTCTGACAGTGACGAATCAGCTGACAGCAGATAACTTTGTCCACAACGATCCTCGCACTGCAGCGCCAGAGTTAAAAGAAGGCGATTTACGTATCGCTACATTCAATGTGCTGAACTATTTCAATTCACCATACGGCGGTGATGCGAACCTGCATTGTGGTAATCAAAGCCTAGAGAAATGTAACCGTGGCGCTGATAACGCAGAAGAGTTTGCGGTTCAACAAGCGAAAATTGTGGATGCTATCGTGCGTTTGGATGCGGACATTGTTGGCTTAATGGAGATCGAAAACAACGGTTTTGGTGATGATTCAGCGATTAATCAGCTAGTGACCGCACTGAATGATCGAATTGACGAAATGTACGCTCACAAAGTCGCGCATAAGAAACATTATACTTTTGTTGCTATCGACTCGAATGATGATGGCCGCACGGATGAAATGGACTCTATCGGGACTGACGTGATCACCACGGGAGTTATTTACCGTAAGAAAGTCGCGAAACTGAAGCAATCCCGTGTTATTCCAATGCCAAGTCAGCAAGCGCCAGAAGTGGTTGACGACAATGGTAAGGTGATTGAGAGCGGTAAGAACTACCAGCGTGATTCACTGGCACCAACCTTCAAGATAAAACACGCGAAAGATCCACTGACCGTTGCCATTAACCACTTTAAGTCGAAAGGCTCGAAATGTTGGGAAGATGCCGCTCCTGTTGAACAAGGTGGCCAAGGCATGCAAGATGCGGATAAACAAGGTTCTTGTGAAAATTTCCGTGTTGCAGCCGCTGTTGCATTGGGTGATGCTCTGGAGCAAATCAAAGGTCATAAAGTGATTTTGGGTGACATGAACTCGTACGGCATGGAAGACCCAATGCTGGTTCTGACGGATTACTCCCAAGAGAAATACGGCAAAACGATCAAGGCAGCACGTAATACCTTCATCAATGGTGTGGAACAATATGGTGATGAAGGTGCAGTGATCAACCACAACTATGGTTACATCAACGCAGTGGCAATGAAACACCCAACGAGCTGGAGCTACTCATTCAATGACGAAGTGGGGGCACTAGACCACTTACTTGTAAGTAAGAGCTTAAAAGGCAAAGTTGTGGATGCGACTGACTGGCATATTAATGGTGGTGAGTCGACCTTGTTTGACTACAACGATGAGTTCAAAGGTGACATGCCGAAATACAACGACCATTTCCGATCTTCTGATCATGACCCAGCGGTATTAGAGCTGAAGATGGGTGGTTCATTTGGCTTTGCTGCACTGATGTCATTGTTTGGCATTGCGGCTTGGCGACGTCGTAAGTAACAGCGAAAATCATTTTATTTAAAAGCCAGCATCTGCTGGCTTTTTTATGTTTCACCGCTATTCGTGCAGGGGTTAGGAAGGGAGAGGGCGCTTTTCTTGGAGGTAAACCCGCTTGGTTGATATCAACTTAAGATGAAAGGACAACCTTGAGTGTGGTTTAGCACTAGGTTGATATTTTTATGTCGAGGCGGATGAGTTTTTAGGTTTTTGTCTATTGCATTGAAATTAAAGGGGTTATTGTCTTTTGTTTATCATGTTTATATCAAGAAGGTGATGATTAGCTAATCATTTTATTGATAACGGTAAGTTTATTTTTTTTCTGACTTTTCGGCGTAGTCTGCCTCTCGAAATGTAGCGAGGGGTTAACGCTGATGAGGCACAACATCTTCGCTAACAGATTGAGCTTGAGCGGATTCGCTCGCTTAGAATTGATTTGGAGATGTTATGTCATCTAATACAAAAAAAATCGGTGTGATTGCCTGTACAGGTGTGGTCGCCGGTAACATGATGGGCAGTGGTATTGCCTTATTACCTTCGAGCTTGGCAACCGTCGGCTCTATTTCTCTATACAGTTGGCTGATCTGTATTATCGGCGCTCTAAGCTTGGCGTTTGTGTTCGCTCGTCTGGCAACCAAAAACCCACAAGAAGGTGGCCCTATTGCTTATGCAGGTGAAGTGTCTCCGGTGTTTGGTTTCCAAACGGGCGTGCTGTACTACCACGCGAACTGGATTGGTAACCTTGCGATTGCCATTACTGGTGTTTCTTACCTATCGGTGTTTTTCCCAATCCTGAACAACCCAATTCCAGCAGGTATCGCGACGATTGCA
Organism: Vibrio sp. TRT 21S02; assembly: GCF_050113675.1. Lineage (NCBI taxonomy): Bacteria > Pseudomonadati > Pseudomonadota > Gammaproteobacteria > Vibrionales > Vibrionaceae > Vibrio > Vibrio sp. TRT 21S02. The sequence continues at coordinate 62,075 of NZ_JBNJOI010000008.1, read as the reverse complement.
TCGGTTTGGATTTTCACTTTTGTGAACCTATTAGGTGGTAGCTGGGTCAGCCGTTTATGTACGCTTGGTCTCGTTCTTATCTTGGTTCCAGTACTGGGTACCGCATTTGTTGGTTGGACTCACTTCAGTCCTGAAATCTACTCACAAAACTGGAATGTGTCTGCGGGTAGTGACAGCCATGCAGTGATCACCGCCGTCCTAATTTGCCTATGGTCATTCGTGGGTGTGGAATCGGCAGCGGTTTCTTCGGGTATGGTTGAGAATCCTAAACGCACAGTACCACTGGCAACAATGTTAGGTACCGGTTTAGCGGGCATTATCTATGTTATTTCTACTCAGATGATCAGCGGTATGTTCCCTGCATCTGAAGTGGCGGCATCCGGTGCGCCATTTGCTTTGGCTACCACTGAAATCTTCGGCAGTTGGACTGCACCATTTGTTGCTGCATTCACTGCGCTAGCGTGTTTCACATCACTGGGCTCTTGGATGATGTTAGTGGGTGAAGCAGGTAAACGTGCAGCAAGTGATGGCAACTTCCCTAAAGTCTACGGTGAAACTGATAAAAATGGTGTGCCTAAGAAGGGCTTGGTTCTGGCTTCAATCAAAATGACAGCGTTAATGTGTGTGATGATGATGTTCAGCTCTAAAACTGCCCACGCAGCCGATCTGTTTAACCAGCTAACTACTGATGCAGTTCTACTTACTATGCTGCCTTACTTCTACTCAAGTATTAACTTGATCCGTTTTGAAGGGATGACCACTCGTAACGGCTTTGTCATGTTGTTCTCTGGTATCGCTTGCCTATTCTGCATGATTGCTCTTGCTGGTGCGGAAGGCACCACACTGACAGCGACCTTCATCATGTCACTGGTTATTTTGATGTTCTACAGCAAAAAAGCTGGCTTAGCCCAGTACATGGAACGTCAACAGAGTGAAACAACGGCTTAAGCCAATCACTTACTCAATTCTCGCTGGCGTATAGCGCGCCAGCCCCTGATTTACCTCTCGGCGCTCGTCTTACTCATTACCTGACTCAGGTGAAGAGCGCCTTTTTTCGCCTTGGAGATGTCCAAATGAATATTTTCGCTATCTTGAACCACATGGGTGTGTTCTTTAAAGAAGAGCCAGTTCGTCAGTTACATGCAGCACTTGAGAAAGCTGGTTATGACGTGGTTTACCCGGTTGATGATAAAGATCTGATCAAGATGATTGAGATGAATCCACGCATTTGTGGTGTGCTATTTGACTGGGATAAATACTCGCTAGAGCTGTGTGAGCGTATCAGCACCATTAATGAAAAATTGCCGGTGCATGCTTTTGCGAACGAGCAATCCACGCTGGACATTTCACTGACGGATCTACGCTTAAATGTGAACTTCTTTGAGTACGCACTTGGTATGGCCGATGATATTGCTATCAAGATCAACCAAGCGACAGAGGCTTACAAAGATGCCATCATGCCTCCATTTACTAAAGCGTTGTTCAAATATGTTGAAGAAGGCAAATACACCTTCTGTACACCAGGGCATATGGGAGGCACCGCTTTTCAGAAGAGCCCAGCGGGTAGCATCTTCTATGATTTCTACGGCCCGAACACCTTCAAAGCGGATGTGTCTATTTCAATGCCTGAATTAGGTTCGTTGCTTGATCACTCTGGCCCGCACAAGCAAGCGGAAGAGTACATTGCGCACACGTTTAATGCAGATAGCTCTTACATTGTGACTAACGGTACTTCGACCTCAAATAAAATTGTCGGCATGTTCTCTGCACCCGCAGGTAGCACTGTGCTAATTGACCGTAACTGTCATAAATCACTGACTCACCTGATGATGATGAGCGATGTGACACCAATTTACTTCCGTCCAACACGTAACGCCTACGGCATTTTAGGTGGTATTCCACAAAGTGAATTTAGTCGTGAAGTGATTGCCGACAAAGTCGCAACAACACCGGGTGCAACGGCGCCAAGCTACGCTGTGGTGACGAACTCGACTTACGATGGTTTGCTCTACAATACGCAATACATCAAAGAGTCACTCGATTGTAAGCATATTCATTTTGATAGTGCTTGGGTGCCTTACACTAACTTCAACAAAATCTATGAAGGCAAGTGTGGTATGAGTGGTGACGCGATGCCGGGTAAAGTGTTTTATGAAACCCAGTCAACCCACAAACTGTTGGCCGCGTTCTCACAAGCTTCAATGATCCACATTAAAGGTGATTTTGATAAAGAGTCATTCAATGAAGCCTTTATGATGCATACCTCGACTTCTCCTCAGTACGGTATTGTGGCATCAACAGAAACGGCAGCAGCAATGATGCGTGGTAATACTGGTCGTAAGTTGATGCAAGATTCCATTGACCGTGCAATTCGTTTCCGTAAAGAGATCAAACGCCTGCAAGGTGAAAGTGACGGTTGGTTCTTTGATGTTTGGCAGCCAGAGAACATCGATACCACTGAATGTTGGAAACTGGAGCCAAATGATAACTGGCATGGTTTCAAGAACATGGATGATGATCACATGTACCTTGACCCAATCAAAATCACCTTGCTAACGCCGGGGATGAGTAAAGATGGTGAGCTGGAAACATCAGGTATTCCTGCATCACTGGTAGCGAAGTACCTTGATGAGCGCGGTATTGTGGTAGAGAAAACGGGCCCTTACAACCTGTTGTTCTTATTCTCAATTGGTATTGATAAATCAAAAGCAATGCAGTTGTTACGTGGTTTGACAGAGTTTAAACGTGGTTACGACTTGAACTTAACGATTCGCAACATGCTGCCTTCACTGTACCAAGAAGATCCACACTTCTATGAAGGTATGCGCATTCAAGAGTTGGCTCAGGGAATTCATGATCTGACGAAGAAATACCAACTGCCAGAACTGATGTACAAAGCGTTTGATGTGCTTCCTGAAATGAAAGTGACGCCTCACGCAGCGTGGCAGCAAGAGTTGCGTGGTAATACGGAAGAGATCCAGCTTAATGACATGGTTGGCCGCGTTAGCGCGAATATGATCTTGCCATATCCTCCAGGCGTGCCTTTGGTTCTACCTGGTGAGATGGTTACCGACAGCTCGCGCCCAGTACTCGATTTCTTGCAAATGTTGTGTGATATCGGCGCGCACTACCCAGGTTTTGAAACCGATATTCATGGTCTCTACCGCCAGAAGGATGGCAGCTACACCGTAAAAGTACTGAAAGACTAAATCTCCCCTAGATAGCTTCATCGGGAGTGCTGGTTATGCTCCACATGCTGGTACGAAGCTATCGCCCTACATGACAGGACTACCCCAATAATCTGTCGTAAAGAGAAGGAGAGGGAACTCCGACTCTTTTATCTATATCTGAATCATGAATTGAATCTCAGGATTTTTATTTAAACCTGTCGGAATTTTCTGGTTGCTTTTTCCTACATAATTAAACTTTCTAATAATAAATATATATTCTCACGTTATTGTTTCTTGTTGGTATTATTTGTTTTGATATTTTTGTAATTCTACCAATATTAAAATTGTGATAATGCTTCCTTAAGATAAATTATGTTTGGATACTTTAAAATATAATCTTGAAACTACAATTATATAAACAATATCTCATTCCATAACTAATGAAATGGTTTGGGTGTTTTTCTTTTTATTCACTCGTTAGATACTTTAATGTTCATATCCTTTTGATTTTTAAAGTTATTTATTTTTGACTCAAAACTAACTCATCTCTCTTTCTCATTTCTGCCTCTCCAGTCTTATGTTTGAGTTGCATATGCAATTAATCTCCTCGTTAATTTCAAAAGTGATAATTTAAAAATAGCAATATTTAAAGTTATCAATTTATCTATAAATCGATTTCTTTCTTACAAAAGTTTTATCAGTGCAATGTATTTGTTTCACTAATATGTGTCACTGATTTTTATTATTAATTTATGCGTGTGACAGATTACGCAAATACTGTGTGGCGGTAGCGTACCTAAATGAAAAGATTATTTAAAAAATACGGAGCCCTTATTGGCGTCGTGTCAGTCATAGCATTGTCAGGTTGTTCTTCACAGCCAAGAGAAGTGACCGCAGAGACACCACTGGTACAACCTTCTTTAACCGTTCCGGGGAAGTTGATCAGTGAGAAATATTGGGATGCACTAAGCCAACCTTCTACGGTTCAGTTAACGCACAATTCGTATCAGATTGAAACGTCACCGTTGTACATCTCTGCTTTGGGTAATTATTGCCGAAACGTCAAGATCACTTCTGAAACCATGACAACAACACGTGTTGCCTGTTCGGCACCACGAACTCATTCCGAGCCAAACAAGCGCCGTCCTTGGTATCTGGTGAATAACGTTATTAATGAAAAAGCATCGATAGAGCTTTAATTATCGATGAGAGAGCAGGTTATGACTCGAAAGTTACTTCTTCCATGTTCGTTGCTGTTTAGTTTGTCCGGACATGCCTTTGCCAACAATCACGATATTTCTTCTCTGCAATTGAATCCGGATTCAGCGACGACCTTGTCTGCGATGCAGCATTCAAAAGTGCCTCAGGTTGAACAGACGGAGCAATATAAAAAGTCAGCACGTCAGGGGCTATTGTTACCAGGAGAAACGGATGTCAGAAATCTCTTGCCGAGCAGTGAAGATGCCTCCTTGCCACCGCCGTACGGTGCCAACTTGTTTGCTGGTGGTTATGAGAGTGAAAGAACAGATGGATTACACGATAACTACCTGATTGCCGCGGGCGATAAGATCAATATCTGGCTTTGGGGCGCGGTGAACTATTCCAATGTGGCAACGGTTGATAATCAAGGCAATATCTTTATTCCTGACATCGGTCCTATCTCTGTTAAAGGCGTACGAGCGAGCCGAGTCAATGACTACGTCAGTGAGAAGGTGCGTCAGGTCTATGTGCACAACGTGAATGTTTACGTCAATCTGATGACGTCAACGCCCATCAGTGTGTTCCTCTCTGGTCCCGTGATCCGTCCTGGGCAATATGCCGGTATGGCATCTGACAGCGTGCTTTACTTCTTAAAACGTGCTGGTGGGATTGACCCAGAGCGTGGCAGCTATCGTGAAATCGATGTCTTACGTAATCAGCAAGTGATCGCAACCATTGACTTGTATGAGTTTATCCTCAGTGGCCATATGCCATCGATCAGTTTTAAAGATGGCGATGTTTTGTTGGTCAAACCGCAGAAATCGGCAGTGACGGTATCGGGCGCTGTGCGTAACCCATTCCGTTTTGAAATGAAGGATGCGAAGACACTTGGCGATCAATTAATGGCGTATGCACGACCATTAGCGAAAGTGAGCCACGTGGCAGTGATGGGCAATCGAGCGAGTGGGCCATTTTCTCAGTACATGCCTTATGCGGAGTTTAAGCAATTTGATCTCCAAGATGGTGATAAGGTCATCTTTAACGACGATCTTCATGCACAGGTGATGGATATTCAAGTGTCAGGTAGCTACCTTGGCCCTTCGTATTTCGCAGTAAATAAGAGTACACGTCTGCATGAACTGTTAGAACATATCCCGGTCGATCCGAAGCTGGCAGATTTCAAATCGATTTATATCTTGCGCAAGAGTGTGGCTGAAAAGCAAAAAGAGATGCTGGAAGAGTCACTGAATCGTTTGGAAAGAAGTGTATTTACCGCTCCAGCCTCATCGGATGGTGAAGCCGCTATTCGAGCGAAAGAGGCTGAAATGGTGCTGCAATTTACCGAGCGCGCACGCAAAGTTCAGCCACTGGGTAAAGTGATCGTGTCAGACCGAGCGAACACCGCCAACATACTGTTGGAGCAGGGCGATAAGATCATAATTCCGTATAAAACGGATTTAGTGCAAGTGAACGGTGAAGTCTTGATGCCGCAAGCTGTGGTGTATAACCCGGATGCGACCATTGATGATTACGTCGCTTGGGCAGGTGGCTTTACCGATCGCGCGGAAGACAGCCGCATTGCCATTGTTCGTGCTAATGGACTGGTTGAATTTGGTCATGGTGCGAAGATCCAAAAAGGCGATCAGATCTTAGTATTACCGAAAGTCGACACCAAGATTATGCAAGCGGTGAAAGACATCACCCAAATCATGTATCAAATCGCCGTTGCTGCGAATGTGGCGGTGAACTAACACATGCATAAGACGTTCACGGTACTTTCGCTTGACCCGATGTATTCGTTGCTTCACGAACGCATGGCGGAGCTATTAGCAAAAGAAAAGTATGCCGTGACGTCTTGTATGTCGAAATGGGTCTATTTGCCGACCTTTCAATGTTCATTGGTCTCTAAACTGGTTTTAGCCCAGCGAGATGCGACTATCGACCCAAGGCTACGAGAGACCATTCGTGCCAGTCATAGCTATTACCATGCTTACGTGGGTAAGAAGTTGCAGCGGGCGATGAGTGACGATGAGCTTGATTATATGGCGCGTTACTATCTTGGGTTAAAGCAGTTCATTGTTGAACGTGGGATTAACTTACTGCTGATCCACAACGATACCTTGTGGTACCACGCCATTGCCATCTTGTTGTGCAAAGAGCTCAATATTCAATACTTGGTGACAGAGCTAGGCTTGATTCGTCCGTACACCACTGTGATTGATAATCGGGGTGTTAACGCGAATGGTAGCCTGTTTTATCACCCCCAGAGAGACGTTCAAATACAACGCAGAAAACCTAAAGGAAGCGCGTTTACTAAACACGATGGCGTGTTATCAATGTTGTACTTTTCTGTGTTTCTACTTGGCTTTTTTGTCGAACGTCTTCTGTTTAATAAAACCATTGCCCGTTATTTACATAATGATTACGGATTGGGTAAATACACCAAAAAGCTTGCCAGTAAACTGCTTAGAGATTTTAGACACTCGGCACTAGAGACCTGCCAAGGTGATGCACTACTGCTATTGCAGTTAGAAAATGATTCACAAATTTTGGTGCACAGTGAGCTTGCCAACAATCAACGCCTGATTGCCGACGTTGAAGCTGAAATGAACAAGCTTGGTATACGTTTGGCGATCAAACGTCATCCGTTAGATGAGACTAGCTATCAGCTTGGAGAACAGAGTTACTGGGTTGATGGCAAGTTGAACCAACTGATCAAACCTGCGCAGTTTGTGATTACCGTTAACTCCAGTGCCGCAACCAGTGTGATTGAAACGGATACCCCTTTATTTTTGTTGGGAGAGTCTATTTACGCTCACCCCGGCGTGGCGAAAAAAGTCACGCTATCTCAACTTCATGCTGAAGTGAATGCGATGTCTGCCAGTACCGATACCGCGAACCGTCAACACTTTCTCGCCTTCTTAAAGCACCATTACTTAGTTTCTGGCGCTGGATTTTCTTTTGACCAACATGTGTTACAGGAAAGATTGGATGTGCTCTTGCATCCACCTGTTTTCTCTCAAGACGTTAGTTCGCACGACAATAAGGCTTTACCGCTATGAATACCTTAGACATTCAGAAGTATTACACCCAAACGGAAGGAGATATCTCACCGATTGACTCCATCATGACGACATTTACTCACCAGTCTCAGGCGTTGGCTAAGATGGCCAAAGAAGCGGATACTGAGCAGTACCAACGTGCGATTGGTTACATGCTTAAATGTAAAGGACATGTAATTGTATGTGGTATGGGGAAATCTGGTCATGTGGGTAAGAAAATCTCAGCAACGTTAGCGTCGACGGGAACACCGAGTTTCTTCTTGCACCCAAGCGAAGCGTTTCATGGTGACCTCGGTATGATCACTCGTGATGATGTACTGATCTTAATTTCCAACAGCGGTGAAACGGATGAAGTTTTGAAGCTTATCCCGTCTCTCAAGTCGTTCGGCAATAAGGTCATTTCTATCACTGGGGATGAAACCTCGACGTTAAGTCAAAATTCCGATGCATCACTAATTTTAGTGAGTGCGAAAGAGTCTTGCCCAAATAACCTTGCTCCAACCACATCGACCACGCTGACCATTGCATTAGGAGATGCGTTAGCAGTGGCGCTGATGCAAGTGCGTAAATTTGAACCGAATGATTTCGCCCGTTTCCACCCGGGAGGCTCTTTAGGGCGTCGTCTGTTAACCAAAGTCGAAAACGTGATGGTGAAAAAGAACCTTCCGTTGGTTGATGTGGACACACCGATGGCTGATGTCGTTCTGCGCATGAATGAAGGGCGCCAAGGGGTAGCGATTGTCACTGAAAATGACCACTTAGTTGGCATTATTACCGATGGCGATTTGCGTCGAACATTAACTAATATGGCGATGTTTAGTGAGATTAAAGCCAAGGATGTGATGACGTTCCGTCCTAAATCTTGTTACCAGTCTGACATGTTGTCTGATGCGGAGCAAAAGATGCGTCGTTATGCGATTTCGACGCTCGTTGTGCTGAATGATGAAGACAAGGTCGTTGGTTTAATTCGCATTTTTAATACCTGATGAGTGAAGTACGTCAAGCCCTGCGAGTTCAGGGGCGAGTGTTGTATGCGCTGATTTTACGCGAAGCACTCGGAAAATACGGCAAGAGTAAGATTGGTTACTTGTGGGCGCTGTTAGAGCCAGTACTTCAAGCACTGGTTTTGATTTCGATCTTTACGGCATTTGGCCGTCAGTCACCGGTCGGTGGTGATCTATCGGTATTTTTTGTTACAGGGATCATCCCGTGGATGATTTATAACAATCTAGCCAACCGAATCTCAGGTGCTCTTGGAGCGAATCAAGCGCTGATGGCATACCCACATGTGACACCAATGGATGTACTGTTAGGTCGAGCCTTGTTGGAAGGCATCACTATGCTGGTCGTTTTTGTTGTCTTAGTGATCTCATTACAACTGATGGGAAAAGCCATGGCAATTTATGACCTATTCAATGTGTTGGTAGGGTTGTTATTACTGATTTTATTCGGTGTGGGGGTTGGGCTGATTAACTCGGCGATTCGGATTTATTTTGATAGTTGGGACAAGGTGTTTTCGGCACTAAACCGACCTCTTTATTTTGTGTCTGGCATTTTCTTTACCGCTGCAAGTTTGCCTCATGAAGTCCGAGAGTGGCTCCAGTGGAATCCAATATTTCAATATGTTGAATGGATTCGTGCCGGCTTTTTCTCAAGTTATCAAAATACTTATATCTGGTCGGGTTTTGCTGTTACTGCGGCATTTAGTGTGTTGGCCCTTGGACTCGCCATGATTCAGATGTCGAAGCATAAAGCGCGCAATTTATGATAGAGCTAATCAACGTATCTAAGAAATACAAAACACCGAAAGGCCATAAACATATTCTTAAGCCTTGTTCTATGAATTTTCCTATCGGTCGGAATATCGGTTTGTTAGGGGTGAATGGGGCAGGGAAATCCACCTTGTTACGTATGATCGCGGGTTCAGAATCACCGACTACTGGGTCAATTAAACGACAAGTGAAAATGTCTTGGCCTCTGGGTTTTTCTGGTGGCTTCAACGGCAGTTTAACTGGGGCAGAGAACTTGCGTTTTGTCAGTCGGATTTACGGTTGTGATATTAAACAAGTAACTGACTTCGTAAAGGATTTCTCTGAACTTGGGGATTATCTGGACATGCCAATTCGCAGTTACAGCTCGGGAATGAAATCTCGCTTGGCTTTCAGCCTCTCAATGGCAATTGATTTTGAGTGTTACTTGGTGGATGAGATTACTGGTGTTGGTGACCGCCGTTTTCAAGAAAAATGTCGTGATGCATTCAAAGAGCGCAGTGAAAAATCCAATCTAATCATGGTGTCGCACAGCATGCCTACCTTGAAAGAACACTGTGATATGGGGGCCGTCCTCTCTGATGGTGAACTCAAGTTTTACGAAGACATTGATCAAGCTATAGAAACTTACATGAATCTCTCGAAATGAAATTAAAAAGACAACATAAGATTTTCCTGAATAAATTTTGGAAAAACCGCAAACCCAAACAACGCTCTTTTATCGTTATGGTTTTGCTGCCTACTTTAATCGCTTCGCTATATTACGCCTTTATTGCATCGGGCTTATACGTGGTCGAAAGTCGTTTTTCAGTCAAAGGCAATGAGTTACAGCAAGTTGATCTGCTGAGTGGTCTAGCTGGAATTCCCGCACAAGGGGGGAGTGCTGCAGATTCTTATATTCTTCAAGATTACATATCTTCGGCAGAAATCTTGAGAACGCTAAGTCAAGATATCGATTTAGATGCCATTTTTAATCGCCAGAATGCGGATTGGTTCTCTGCTCTAGGTCATGATCAAACGCAACAAAAGCTACTCGATTACTGGCGTGAGCGCGTCAGTATTTCTTATGACCCAACGACGACAATTTCAACATTAAAAACACGTGCATTTAGTGCTGATGACGCGAAAGCATTGGCTGAAGCTATTTTGCATCGCAGTGAAGTTTTAGTGAATGACTTATCTGAACGTGCTCGGAATGATGATTTGGAGTTTGCCCTTGCAGAAGTTACACGTGCGGAAGAACGCGTAACAAAAGCTCGTTTGGCAATGAATGATTTTCGCAATGAGTCACAAGATCTCGATCCAACGCAGACGGCTAGCGCCAAAATGATGCTCATTGGTGAACTTGAAGCGCAGTTAGCCAAGGCACAAGCTGAGTTAAATGCGCTACGCAGCTATATGGATCGAAATGCACCAGCAGTACAAAACCTTCAGCGTCAGGTTAATGCCTTAACCAACCAAATTCATAACGAGAAAAAGAACATCTCGGGTGATAGCAGCACACAACCTGCATTGGCAGGGATGTTTGCGGAATACGAACCACTGATTGTTGAGCGTACTTTTGCCGAAAAAGCCTATACCTCAGCACTGGCTTCACTGGAAGCTGCACGTGTGGAAGCGGCTCGCAAGCACCGTTATTTAGCCACATTTGTTGCGCCGGCATTGCCTGATGAGGCAACGGAGCCATATCGAATGAAGAAAATTGCAACGGTATTTTTTACTTGCTTAATTGCTTGGGCTATCGGTTTGCTTGGTATTGGCATTGTTAAAGAACACGTTGGTTGGGTGTAACTCTCACAGGAATAATTGCATTAGGCTGTATATGAAAAAAAATATTGTTACTCATGGGAGCTGCTTGTCGATCAAGGTGGCAGATAGTTTAGTCGAGCGTTTCAACTTTAAACGTGTTTCATCGACACAACATGTTCGAACAGATGTGTATGTAGACACTTACATAAAGCAGATTCTAGACCCAATTAAGTCATATGAATTTCACTTCCAGTACAAGGAGCAGTACAAAGATACTGGCTTAGTGGAGAACCAAATTATTGACATGAAATTTGGTCGCTCGTTGCCAGGAAAGTTAGCCAATGCAGATTTGGTAAACCACAGGGATGCCATTGAAAGTGGAAAAATAGATCTACTATTGATTGATAACTTTCCGGATATCTACTTCAAAGTGTATAAAAATCAAATAGATAACCAGAAATTATTCCTCAACAAAGAGTACTTTGAGTACTTCGATGACAATTTTGTTTTTGAAAATGAATTTCTTGCCATAGATAAGTATGTCGAGAGCTTAGAAATGCTGATCAAAGACTTTAAAAAGCACAACCCTATTTCTGAAGTGGTGTTTATCAACTTCCCGGTGAACCTCAATAGTAATGAGTTTCTACGAAACAGAGCGCTTGAAATGTATAAGCGAGTACTGAGTATTCCGGGTATCTGTGTGATCGACCCTATTGGCGTTTACCGCCACGATTTGACTATCGCCAACGATATTCATCACTTTACACCTAAAAAATATAGACAAATTGCATCCACTGTTTTTGGCGAGGTTTCGTAGTGAAGTATTTAATTATTGATCCTTTGGGTAATGCGAGCGGTATTAGCTCATACACTCATTTTCTTGGAAATGTTCTTTCTGAACTAGATATTGATTTCGAGGTGGTTTCAAACACCAAGAAGCTCAATCCGCAGAAATTCCGAGAGTTTATCTACGAACATGTGACAACCAAATACGGTTTTAACGATGTGATTATTGAGGCTCCAGAGGCAAAAGCGTCAACCTTATTATTGCCAAAAGAATACAATGTTCATATTCGACTTCATTGCCCACTATCGATTGCACAAAAGTATGATTCACAGGTAGTTAACCAAGTGGAATATTCCAACGAACTTCGTGTGATCAATAAATCCAAGTTAGTCTCGTCACCATCTTACGGGTTGCTGGAAGAGCTAAAAAGTGAGATCGATACGGATCGTGTCTTTGTTTATAAAAACCCTATCACATTGAGACCTGATTTAATTAAGCCGGTAAATACCAAGAAGTACGATTTAGTATTTATGGGAAGAATGCAGCACTTAAAAGGATACGACTACATCCGAAAAATCGTAGAAAGACTACCTAAAGACTTTAATGTGCTGGTGTTTGGTAACAACTCGCATCGAGTAAAACTTGGCAAGAACTACAAATGCAAAGTGGATATTCGTCAGCAGATCGTTTCTGATGAGAAATTCAAACTTATCGCCGACTCGAAAGTATTGATGCAATTAAGCCGATTTGAAAACTGCAGTATGGTGATTTTAGAGGCAATGTCAGTTGGTACACCTGTTGTATGTTGGAATGTTGGCGGTAATGCAGAAATTCCACATAAGGGTGTAGTTCGCCCAGTAACGAAAGGTGATATCAGTGAAATTGTGGACAATATCGTGTCAATGGCGTGCCAAGAAAAATTTGTTAGAAGCGATTTCATCGACGCTCTTGAAGGGGTAAATGGTGACTTCAAAGAAGGGATTGTTTCCGTATTGTCCTTCTTCAAACAACCTTCAATAACACCAGTCTATAAAGGGATTGATCATTCTGCTGAAAACCTGTCATCGGTGCGACGTACGGATGTGGTTCAGCTTGATGAACGTTATAAACCGAAACGTGTGATGGGGATTGCTTATTCCAATGAACATGTTGAAGAATTATGGGCGCCTATCGTGGATGCGCTCGGTTGCGAATACCGTTATGTTTCTCGCCGACCGGTTGGTTTCCATTCTGTGTTTAAAAAACAAGAGCCGAAATTTAACCAAAAATACTACTGTGTGTTTGATTGGGTTAAAAACCCAGAGCGTTTGATCACTCAGATCTTAAGTTACAAGCCTAACGTTATTTTGTTCCATAACGGTGCTCACCCTGTATACAAGTCGGTCATGGAACGGATCAAAAATCTTGGTATTCCGGTGATATACAGTGAATTGGGTTGGTTCCCTCAATACAACCATGTTTACTTCGATCAAGATGGTGTGAATGGGCAGTCTCAGCTAGCCAAATTAAGTTTTAGTGAGCTGGTGAAAGAAGCTGAAGTAGAGAGTGTGAACCAGAGAGCGAAAAAACTGCGTGGTAAATACCACTTGGTTGCGACCCAATTAGAGAACGATACTAACTTGATCGTGAACTCTAATCGCTTTAAGAGTCGCGATTCGTTCATCAAATATGTGTTAGGACAAATTGATGAAAATGAGCGAGTATTGCTCAAGCTTCATCCATTAGATAAAGCACCACTTGGTTTTGATATTGAAGAATATAAAAATGTGACTGTTGTGACAGACAACATCACTGACTTGCTTGAAAAGGCAAAGAGCGTTATTGCCATTAACAGTACCGTGTTGTTACAAGCGTTAGAGTATGATTGCAATATCTATTACTGTGGTGACAGCATTCTGGATAACAAAGGGATCGCAGAAAAGTTTGACCACAGTGAGTTACGCGACTTACTCAGTGACAAGCTTTACTGCTCACAAGAGAAAAAATCAAAGTTGGTCAGTGCGCTTAAATCAATTCAAATCAACTTAGATGAAATTAGAACGATGGATAAAGAGCAGGTTCTTGCTCACCGCGGTATCCGCGCTTTCTTTGATATGGACAGACAGGATTTCTCGGAGATCATTGATTTAGAGAAAAAACGTCGAGAAGATCAGAAGAGTAAGCCAACTTCGGTTGCTGTTGTTGCTCAACCAGCGACGACGGTTGGTGCGACGCAGAATCCAGCGCAGCCGAAGAAGACGGTGATCAATGATCTTGTGAAGACCATTCCAGAGCACTGGCGCAAAAAAGTTCCGGTGAATATTCGTCGGATCTTTGTAAAACGTGCTTCTTAATTCAACGAATTTTGTTGTTTTTTCATCAGGGATAAAAAAAATCCCCAACTTGCCTTTATTTATTGCCGAAGACGATTCTGACAATACACAAGTGCTTGGTTGGGGATTCAAGCCCACTGCCCACAGAGCGCGTAATTATGCAGCAAAACATCAACTGCCTTATATTGCACTTGAAGATGGTTTTCTTCGCTCTGTTGGACTGGGTGTTTCCGGTGTACCGCCGCTTAGCTTAGTCGTGGATGAGGTGGGTATTTATTACGATGCTCACCAGCCTTCGAAACTGGAGCAGTTGATTGCCGCCAGCGAGGTACTGTCAAACGAGCAACTTGCGCGTAGCCAGCGTTGTATTGATGCGTTTCGCCAGTATCGATTGTCAAAATATAACCAGTTAACTTGCGATCCAAAGTTGACCAAAGTGTCGCCTAAAGTCGTGGTGCTTGATCAAACCCTAGGCGATGCGTCGGTTTCCGGTGCTTTGGCAGACAAAACCAGTTTCGTGGAGATGCTTAAGCAAGCCTTAGACGCTCATCCTGAAGAGGCGATTTGGGTCAAAGTGCATCCTGATGTTGTGGCTGGGAAAAAGCGAGGCTTTCTCTATCCGTTGCCGTTTGAACATCCACGGCTGAAGTTGTATAGCCAGAGCGTCAATCCGTGGGCCTTTTTAGACAGTGCTGAACATGTTTACACCGTGTCTAGCCTGATGGGGTTTGAAGCCCTGTTGGCAGGTTGTACTGTCCACTGCTTTGGGTTGCCATTTTATGCGGGTTGGGGGCTGACACACGATCACTTGGATTGTGAACGACGCAATCAGCCTCGTAATCTAAGACAAGTTTTCCATGCCGCTTACATTGGCTATGCCCGCTATGTGGATCCTATCTTAGGCGAGCGCTGTGAGCTTGAAGATGTGATGAATTATTGTATCGATGAAAGCCGTCGTTTGTCTCGGCCTAAGATCGCGGTGCAATACCAAGGCATTACCATGTGGAAGCGGTGTTGGCTAAAGGACTTTCTAAAAGCTTGGCATTTTGACTTGCGGCGCAGAACAAATGCGACTCCACTGGCTTGGGGGCGAAAAGGGTTAGCTGAAGGCACCATTTGTGTTGAAGACGGTTTTTTGCGCTCTGTTGGGCTTGGTGTGCACTTCCAGCGCCCAATCTCTTTAGTGCGTGATGGCAGCGGTATCTATTTTGATGCCACCAAGCCCAGTGATTTAGAGCTGGCTCTAAATGGTGCATCACATTCATCGTGGCAGCTGCAACGTGCTCGACGACTGATTCAAAAGCTTAATGCTGCTCACCTCACCAAATATAACGTGGGTGACGACACCACACTTTCTCTGCCCGATAACGCCACTATTATTTTAGTGCCGGGTCAGGTTGAAGGGGATGCTTCCATTGAGTTTGGTTCTCCAGAAGTCAAAAGCAATGCTGAGCTGTTAAAACGAGTGCGTTTGAATCATCTGGATGCGTACATCGTTTACAAACCTCATCCTGATGTATTGGCGGGTCAACGCGACGATGGTCAGTGGCAAGGCGAATTTCTTCAATATGCTGATTGTGTTGTGCAGCAGACCAGTATGTCCTCCTTGCTATATTGTGTTGATGAAGTGCATACCATGACCTCATTGGCGGGTTTTGAGGCGTTACTACGCGGCAAAAAAGTGGTGACTTATGGTCTGCCTTTTTATGCCGGTTGGGGGCTAACACATGACAAGGTGAATTGCCCACGTCGCACCAATCGTTTAAGCCTTGAAAGTTTAGTGTATGAAGCGTTAATTGCTTACCCGACCTATGTTGACCCGTTGACGCGTCAGCCATGTACAGTGGAACAAGCGGTGAGCCGTTTGGCTTTGCTTAAAAATGGCGATCAGCAAATTAGCGACAAAAAACTGCAATTATTATTGGCTTTGAAGAGGACAAAACGCTGGGTAAAGCGTAATCTGCTTGGCAGATGAACATCAAAAAGGATACCCAGTGTGAAAAAAGCCATTTTCCTCGATATGGATGAAACCTTGTGTGCGACATCTCAAGCGGATGTGGTCGCCAGAGAGAAGTTGCAGCAGTGGCTAGGTGAGCAATACCCAAGTCTTGATGTTGCGTTATTTACCGAGCGCTATCTCCAAGGTGTGTATAAAAATCTCAATGCAGAGTTCCCGGAGCTGGTTGCATTGTTGCCCGATGAGCATACGTTTCGTTGTCGCCTAATTCAAACCTTGCTGGCTGAGCAAGATATTGTGGTTGAGTTAGCGCAAGCGCAACAGGTGCAGCACTACTTTGATCAAGTACGCATGGCGGCATTTGATTTCTATCCAGGTGTGAAAACGTTGCTGGGTGAACTGCGCCAACACTACACCTTAGTGGTGATCACCAATGGTCCGGTCTTTTCACAGCACCCGAAGTTGGCAGCTGTAGCGATGGAACAGTGGGTCGACCACATCATCGTGGGTGGTGAAGAACCCGAAGAAAAACCAGCGGCAAGTATTTTTAATAAAGCGCTCGCCCTTGCAGGCTGTGAAGCCATGCAGGCGATTCACGTTGGTGACTCACTCAGTAGCGATATTGTGGGGGCCAACCAAATGGGGATTACCAGTGTCTGGGTACGTCAACCTGACGTGACACCTACGGCAGAAAACGCCCCTGATTTCACCGTGAATCACCTTACCGAATTACCTCAAATCTTGGCTGAATGGGCAGAGAAATAAACTTCTCTTAATGACATTCAGCCTCTTTAATGGAAGCTGTATGTCAAAAACTCATATCGTAATCCCAGCCAGATTCAACTCAAGCCGCCTGCCGGGCAAATTGATGTTGGATCTCGCTGGTGAACCCGTGATCGCCCATGTGGTGAAACTGGCCCTTAAAATAACAGACTCCGTCTTTGTTGCTACCGACCATCAAGCGATTTTTGAATTGGTTGAAACCTTAGGGGCAAAAGCGGTAATGACCTCTGATACGCATAACTCAGGAACCGATCGCTTAGCCGAAGCGGCGCAAACTTTGGGTTTTGCCGAGCAAGACATCGTGGTCAATTTACAAGGGGATGAACCTCTGATGCCAACGGCGTTGCTCAGTCAGGTAGCGCAGCTACTTGAGCAACATCCTAAGGCTGGTATGGCGACACTAATGCAGCCAATCCACGCGGTTGACGATTGGCTCAACCCTAACGTGGTAAAAGTGGCCGCAGGTGCGGATAAACGTGCGGTGTATTTTAGTCGAGCGCCGATTCCATTCCCCCGCGATGAATATCAAACCCCAATGACTGAGCTGCCACAAGGGGAGTTCTATCGCCACCTTGGCCTGTATGCGTACCGTGTGAGCACGCTGCAAGCCATTACTCAATTACCAGAACATCCACTTGAGGCCGCAGAAAAACTTGAGCAGTTAAGACCGTTGGCTCACGGCATCGACATTGTGGTTGATGTGGCTTGTCAGGCTCCTCAACATGGCATTGATACGCTGGATGATCTTGAGCGTGTTCGCCACTACTTATCTCAACATAATCACTAAGGTATTCCATGAAACAGAAAATTGTTCGTGTTGGCGAGATTGATGTCGCTAACGATAAGCCCTTTACGCTGTTCGGCGGTATGAACGTTTTAGAGTCACGCGATTTGGCGATGCGCATCTGCGAGCACTATGTCACGGTCACAGACAAACTGGGCATTCCTTATGTGTTTAAGGCGTCTTTTGATAAGGCGAACCGTTCTTCAGTGCATTCCTATCGTGGCCCGGGTCTTGAGGAAGGGATGAAGATCTTCCAAGAGCTAAAACAGACATTTGGTGTGAGCATCATTACCGATGTGCACACTGAAGCGCAGGCTAAGCCGGTTGCAGAAGTGGTTGATGTGATCCAGTTACCTGCTTTTCTCGCGCGCCAGACTGATTTGGTCGAAGCAATGGCCAAAACAGGTGCTGTGATCAATGTGAAGAAGCCTCAGTTTATGAGCCCAAGTCAGGTTGGCAATATCGTTGAGAAGTTTGCTGAGTGCGGTAACGACCAAGTGATCTTGTGTGAGCGAGGCGCAGTACACGGTTACGACAACTTAGTGGTGGACATGCTTGGGTTTGGCGTGATGAAGAAAGCGTCACAAGGCAGTCCAATCATCTTTGATGTAACCCATTCACTGCAATGTCGAGATGCAATGGGGGCGGCTTCGGGTGGTCGTCGTGAGCAGACTGTAGAACTAGCAATGTCAGGCATGGCGACTGGCATCGCAGGACTCTTCATGGAGGCGCATCCAGAACCGACACAAGCAAAATGCGATGGTCCATCTGCGTTTCCATTGGAGAAACTTGAGATGTTTTTATCTCAGGTGAAACAACTAGATGATCTCATTAAGGGTTTTGATCCAATCGAAATTCAATAGAGTGAGATATCTGGTTTCGGGGGGTATCGATGCTTTTTAGGCATCGATACAGATAGAAACAGCTATATTTGCTATTGGAGGTAAATATGAAAAAAACAGCACTCGCGCTTGTTGCGACCATGTTGTTTAGCGGTGCGGCTTTAGCATCAGACGGTGAGCATGTTGGTGCTGCTGCGGGTGACAAAGCGGCTGCAACGGCAGCTGTCGGCACGGTATCTAACACAGCAGTGGGTATCGGTGCATTGGCTGCTGCTGGTGTTGTCGTGGTTGCGAGTAACTCAGACTCAAGCACGACAACAACGGTAACGACCGCTAAGTAACCTTTCAAATCAAGGCAACCTCTCAGGTTGCCTTGCTCATTTTCAGCGGATTTAAGTTTCAATGATGCGTTTTATCTATCCGACACTTGTGACAACAAGTGTACTTCTTAGTGGCTGCACGCAAAACATGCGTGATCTGTCAGATTCTTTTGAGCTGGCCATGTTTGGCGTTGGGGACCATTCCATTACCTCCGAGATGGTGAACCAATCGCCGTATGCCAGTATCTACGCACGCCAAGGTGATGAAAGTCCGTTGGCATTATTGGTATTAGCGTGGGCGGAACCTGGGCTTCCAGAGCAGGCTCAAGCATTGAAGTGGCTTTCAGCCAGTGAAGAAATGTTGGTTACTCAAGCAGGGCGAATCACAAAAACCGTTAACTTGCCAAACAGCAATCTGATCTCCGTTCAGGCGACGTCTCCTGATCCACTTAAGCTGGGTTTGCACCTGGCGAGCACGCCGAAAGTGTGGACGTATACGTTAAGCTGGCAACCTGGGTACCATTTTGGCTACCAAGTTCAATCGCAGTTCAATGTGCATGGCATTCAGAATAAGATGCTACCGAATGGTGAACGCGCTTTATTGTACGTCACGGAAGAGGTTCGCATTGCTGCAATTGAACAGCATTGGCAAAATCAATACTGGTTAGATGCCAGCAACGGCAAAGTTGTGGCCTCGGTGCAAACACCTGCTCCGGGTATCACCCAGATAGCGCTGAGTGTCGCAAAGCCTTATGGGAGTCAGTCATGAAACGTAAATGGATAAAACACAGCTGGTTGCTGGGTTTGCTGGGCAGCACTTCCTTGTTCGCTCATGCCGAAGCCGTGAATACGCTTACTGCAAAATTTGAGCAGCAGCATCAAACCACGCTGACTTTCTCACAAGCACCTCGCGCGGATCTATTGGTCCAAGCTGCGCTGCAGCATTTACAGCTAAACATGGCTCAAATTGACTGGCACAATTCGGCGCTGTTTGACGTGCAAGCACCCTATGACTTACCGCAACACGTTTTTGTCATGATTGAACAACAAAGCCAATCAAATGATGCTGATCAGGCAACATGGCAGCAGCTATTGGCTAGTCTGAAAACGTATCAGTTTGCTCAACGGATTTTCACACCATTGGATCCCGATACCACGCGCTTATATCTAAAGGATAACCCAGTACTTGCTGGCGAGCTCCGCTTGCAGCTCAACCGACAGCCGTCAACTGTCACCATCCTTGGGGATGTTGCACATGCTGGCCCAGTGACATGGCAAGAGCGCCATAGTGCATTGGCGTATATTGGTGAAGACAATCTACGTCATGCTCATTCTAATGTTTGGGTTATTCAGCCGGATGGCCATGTAGAGCAACATGCCATTGCTTATTGGAATCAGCAATTTAAAGAAGTCGCGCCAGGGGCCATAATTTATGTGCCAATCAAAACTCGTGCAGTTAAGTCGTCAAATCCGACGTTAAACCAAGATCTCACCCTTGCCATTGTTGAACTTTTGAGAAATCGACTTCCTCTATGAATACACTACGACATAACCCGTCACGGCCAAAGCGTCACTGCTTGGCCGTGCTGATCGCTAGCAGCTTACTAAGCTCTTTCGTTTCGCATGCAGATGAATTCAGTCAGCCACAGCTCAAGCATTCTCAATCTGATTTCGGTGGCGTTGGGTTAATGCAAATGCCATCGGCGCGGATGATGGAAGAAGGCCAACTCGATTTTAGCGCCAGTTATACCGACGAATATCTTCACTACACTGCCGCCTTGCAGTTATTTTCTTGGCTGGAAACCACTATTCGTTATACGCAGGTTCAAGATGTGTTGTACAACAACAATGAAGACTTTAGTGGCGATACCAAATACACCGATAAATCCATCGATGCCAAGGTAAGGTTATGGCAAGAAAGCTACTGGTTACCACAAGTCTCGCTCGGTTTTCGCGATATCGGTGGCACTGGCTTATTTGACGGCGAATACCTCGTTGCCAGCAAACGGTACGGGCCATTAGATTTCACCCTTGGTATAGGCTGGGGATATTTAGCCAACCGTGGCAACTTATCCGGAGATAAGTCGAACTCGTATGACTGTGGTCGAGACAGTTCCTATGATGGTGGCGTGATTGAAGTCGGCCGTATGTTTACAGGGTGTAGCTCCGTATTTGGTGGGGTAGAGTATCAAACGCCGTTTGAGCCGCTGCGCCTTAAACTCGAATACGATGCCAATGATTATTTAAGTGACAGACCGGTACTGAAGGGCAAAGTGAGTATGCCTGTATCAACGCCTTGGAACGTCGGTGTTGTGTATGCATTGGCCGATTGGGCCGATCTGCGCCTGAGTTATGAGCGCGGTAATACCTTTACCGCAGGACTCACGCTGGGCACCAACATCGGTGAAATGGCACCGACATGGGTGGATACGCCAGCTCCAGCCTATAAACCGAAGACCTTGAGAACGGATCTGAGTGATGAAGAGTGGCGTAAGTTGAGCCAAGATCTTAATCAGATCGCAGGTTATGAAGAAAATGCCGTTTATTATCGCGATGGTGTGGTTTATATCGAAGGAGAACAAAGCAAATATCGTGACCGAAAAGAAGCAGAAAAACGTGCGGTGACCCTGCTTGCGAATAGTGGATTGAAAGCTAGCCAGTATCGGATTGTCGAGACAGCGCAGTTCCAAGCGTTAACGGAAATTCAAATTGACTCAGCCGCTTTTGCTAAAGTGGCCCAACATCAATACCCCGGTGCGTCAATCGAGGATGCGCGTAGTGTGCATGACCCTTTACCGCCGACTGGAGAGAAGCGTGTAGAGAGCCGCAGCGCATGGGATTACGGGGTGGCTCCGGTATTGCAGCAGTCTTTTGGCGGTGCGGAAGACTTCTATCTCTATGCCATCGGTGTTAGTGCTAATGCTAGCTACCGTCTAGGACGCCATTGGCTGGCTTCGGGAAGCCTCTATGCGAATATCACCGACAACTACGATAAGTTTAATTATACGGTGCCACCTGATGGTACTGATCTCAAACGTGTTCGCACCTTGAATCGTCAGTATTACGAAGATCCCGTACGTATCGACCATTTGCAACTGACGTACTTTGATGCGTTGGCTTCGGGTTGGTATACCCAAGCGTATGCCGGGTACTTGGAAACTATGTTTGCCGGGGCGGGGACTGAATTACTTTACCGCCCATTGGCATCAAACTGGGCGCTCGGGCTGGATGTGAATTACGTGAAACAGCGCGATCCGGACTCCATATTGGGCTTATATCAACAAGAACTGCATTACGATCCACAGACCGAACGTGATTATCGGGTTCAAACCGGAGCCGTGACTGGCCATGCGACGATGTATTGGCAGCCACAATTCTGGTCGATGCTAGATAATACCTTGTTAAAAGTCAGTGCAGGGCGTTATTTGACCGAAGATGTGGGCGTGACGATCGACTTTTCTAAACAATTTGATAGTGGCGTGATTGCTGGTGCCTTTGTTACCAAGACGGATCTGTCTGCAGAAGAGTTTGGTGAAGGAAGTTACTCGAAAGGCTTCTACATCTCGATTCCTATTGATTTATTGACTGTGAAACCGAGCACCAATCGAGTTGGTGTATCATGGTTGCCATTGCAACGTGATGGTGGTCAGATGCTTAATCGACGTTATAGCTTGTACGGGATGACAGATGCTCGCTCGGCTTGGTTTACTAGAGAAAGTTCTACTGATTAAACGGAAAAGAAAGGTCTGCAATTGCAGGCCTTTCTTTTATCCTTAACATTGATAAATTGTCCTTTCGCTGAATTATTGACCTCAGCTTCTTATTTCTATGACTTTGCATGTTGTAGAATGTGCCGCCATATCTTGAAGCCTTTATCAGTTCGCCTGAAAAAGAGATTCAAGCCTAGTTTCCGATAATGTCCCCTGTGAGGTTTTATGAACGCGTTGGTTGGTCGCCACTTTCTTTCTGGGCGAGCTATGTTCTTGCCCGTCTTATTGACTTTTATCTGTTTGTTTTCTTTGCCATCTTGGGCTGAAAAACAAGAGGAGCCTGAAATTCCGTTGACAGCCGAGCAACGAATTGAACAGGTAAACCAAGATCTGCGTGAATTGGTAGAGAGCCTTAACGCGGCAAAAGGTGTTGATAAAGATGCTATTCAGCTGCAGCTATTTCAAAAGAATGAAGAGCTAAGGGAAGAGATCGCAAAAGCGGTTGGTGCTGATGGGGTAACGAATACGTTGCTGGTTGAGCAGGTACGTTTGCAACAGAAATACAGTGAACATGCTCGTGTATACATTGAGCGAAAGTTGGAGAAACTGAGTACTGAACTCGATGATGCAAAAACGGAAGAAAAGCTGGTTATCCTCAACAAATTTCAAGAGTTGCAGCATTACCTAGGGCTTGCTTACACCTCAATGTGGCAAGATATAGAATGGTTAAACGATCTGGGTAAAGAGAGTAAGAAAACGGAAGAAATTTTTCGTGATCGTATGACGAAACGTTTGCGATTACTCTCGGCGTCGATTGAGTATTTTGGTCAGCAACAAGAACTACTCACGACTCAAATATTGAGTGCTCCAGAGTCAGAAAAACCAGGTTTGCAGTTAAACCAATTGATCCTGAAAAAGCGCCTTGATATTGCCACAGAGAGCTTAGGTGATTTGTTGTCAACGGCTGACGACATGGGGCTGACGACGGCTGAATACAAACGCTTAATCTTTGAGGTTACAGGCAGTGTCACTAGTGACCTACTGAATACGCATGTTATTTTTGCGATTCTTACAGACTGGTCTGATAAAGCGATCGCATGGTTTACTGACAATGCACCGCAACATGTTTTCAAATTGTTTATCTTTATTGCCATTTTACTTGTTGCTCGTGCGTTGGCTAATGTTGTACGCAGTGTGGTGAAAAAAACGGTTACCTCGAAAAACCTGAAGTTTTCTGTGCTGATGCAAGATTTCTTCATCTCGATGTCCGGCAAGATGGTGATGTGTCTGGGGATCTTGATTGGTCTGTCTCAAATCGGCCTGAACCTTGCGCCTATCTTAACTGGTTTCGGTATTGCCGGTGTGATTGTCGGTTTTGCATTGCAAGATACCTTATCTAACTTTGCAGCGGGCATGATGCTACTGATCTATCGCCCGTTTGATGTAGGTGATTTTGTTTACGCAGGTGGCGTTGATGGCAAGGTAAGCCATATGAGCCTTGTAAACACCACAATTCGCACGTTTGATAACCAAATCATTATTGTGCCAAACAGTAAAATTTGGGGGGATGTGATTAAGAACGTTACTCATGAACGCATTCGTCGTGTTGATATGGTATTTGGTATTGGTTACGGCGATGACTTATTGAAAGCAGAAAATGTGCTGCACGACATTGTGACGGCGCACCCAGCCGTTTTACGTTCACCAGAACCAATGATCAAAGTCCATACATTAAATACGTCGTCGGTGGATTTTATTGTTCGCCCTTGGGTAAAGACTGATGATTACTGGGACGTTTACTGGGATGTGACTAAAGAAGTAAAACTGCGCTTTGACCGTGAAGGCATTTCTATTCCATTCCCTCAACAAGATGTGCATCTGCATATGATTGAGAAAAACGAAGCGTAATGACTATAAATGAAGGCCAGCATTTGCTGGCCTCTTTTTATGGTGAAATTTGATTTCTGTTTAGCTGTTACTTTCAAGTAGATTTGTTGGTATTTCTGTTTGACAACGATTTTGGTCATAATCATTAATCATGCCACGCCGGCCTTTAAAATTTATACGTACAGTCATACCTTTATCTACATACCATTTTAGCTCCTCACATGCGATGCGGAAGCTAAGCTCCTTCGTTACGACAGGTTTCCAAAAGTAACCAATCTCAGCGACCATTTGATAAACAATGACACCGTTATCTGTAACGTTGAAGTTTTCGTAAGACATCAAATTGTTTTTGGCGATTTGGATGGTATCAGGGCTTGCTGAGGTTTGGATATCGGAAAGGTTAGTTGTTTGACAACCTGCAAGAAACAGTAATGAAAGTATAGAAAGTTGGCTTATTTTCATACGTCTACTCTTGTTTTACTGCTGCCCACGTTATTACATAGAGCGATAACGTGGACACAAGATTAATTCTCCAAGTATTTATCTTCCGCTAAGCAGCGGTTTTCATCGTAGTGATCAAAGCGACCTTTCGGGCCTTTGAAATGGATGCTAACGACCATGCCTTTTTCAACAAAGTAACGGAGGTTGTCACAGGACAACTGGCGGCCTTGCTTTTTGATCACGCTGGTGCGCCAAACATAACGATTTGGCAGCGTCTCAACTAAGGAAATTACACCATCATCACTGACGCTGAAGTTTTCATATTGAGCGAGGGCTTTGCGGGCCTCGGCGATGGTTGTTTCATCAGCCGAAGGGATAAGTTTAGTTTCTTGAGTTGATTGACAACCGGATAATGCCACTGCGGTAAGGGCGAGTAATAATTTTAGTTTCATTGTTAATTTACTGCTCGTTGTTAGTTTCATTATGTAAACTATCAACGAATGAATCAATTGCTAAGCTAAGAACTATTTTTATTTAGTATCTTTTGATCGGTTAGACATTTTTTGATCTTAGTTACAATTTTCTATCGCTATGACTTTCCACTTGCCTTTCTCATTGGGTACTGCACAATACCGCCTCTAGCTGTATTGATAAGGATGTTTTGGGTAAGCCATGCTGTTAATCATCGACAATTACGATTCATTTACTTACAACCTATACCAGTATTTTTGCGAGCTGGGCACTGAGGTTCGAGTTGTACGTAATGATGAGATCGATATTACAGGCATCGAGTCGTTAAACCCTTCTCACCTTGTTATCTCTCCCGGACCTTGTACCCCCAATGAGGCAGGGATTTCGCTTGCAGCAATACAACATTTTGCTGATAAGCTACCCATCTTAGGGGTTTGCTTAGGTCACCAAGCCATTGCACAAGTATTTGGTGGGGAAGTCGTGCGTGCACGTCAGGTTATGCATGGGAAGACCTCTCCGATCCGTCATAATGGTCGAAGTGTTTTTCGAGATTTGAATAACCCCTTAACCGTGACTCGCTATCATTCATTAGTCGTGAAAAATGATTCCCTACCAGATTGCTTTGAGCTCACTGCTTGGACAGAATTTGCTGATGGCAGTATGGATGAAATTATGGGTTATCAGCACAAGACTCTGCCGATTGATGCCGTTCAGTTTCACCCTGAGTCGATTAAAACAGAGCAGGGACACCAGCTTTTGGCGAACTTTTTACGTCGCTAGTGAGCTAATTAACCTGACATTGATCACTTTTTTTAACATTTCTATCAGCTGTTAACTCTGCATAATTCCATGCAAGTTTATTCTCGATTGCTTCTCCTCATTGCTATTGACCCCTTTTGATGACTCACTTCATCTCTGCTTATACTTGGCATAAGTAAATATTGCTTCATAAAAGCAGTAGCTTGGTGCATAAATAATCATAGGTGATGTATAGCGCACGGTTTCGTGACGTTTAAAAAGAATAAATCACTATTGAAAAGGTTAATTAAATGTAAATACAATGCCGCATTGGCGTAAATGCCAGACAAAATCATTTTGTTTGGTTTGCGTAACGTCAGTTATGCATGCGGTATCAAGAGGGAATGTGCAATGACAGTGGAAAATAAAGTAGAGCGCGGTTTATTCGATGAGGTGATGGTGCCTTGTTATAACCCAATGGAAATGATCCCGGTAAAAGGTGAAGGCTCACGAGTCTGGGATCAAGATGGCAATGAATACATCGACTTTGCTGGTGGTATTGCTGTGAGTTGCTTGGGGCACTGTCATCCTGCCATGGTGAGCGCATTAACAGAGCAAGGTAATAAGCTTTGGCATTTAAGTAATGTGATGACCAACGAGCCAGCATTGCGCCTTGCGAAAAAGCTAACGGAAATCAGCTTTGCAGAAAAAGTGTTTTTTGCCAACTCTGGTGCAGAGGCCAATGAAGCGGCATTGAAGTTAGCACGCCGTTATGCAGCTGATGTGCATGGTCCGGAAAAATCAGAAATTATCGCCTTTAAACAAGGATTCCATGGACGCACTTTCTTCACCGTGACGGTGGGGGGACAAGCTG
The DNA here is from genome assembly GCF_050113675.1 of Vibrio sp. TRT 21S02. NCBI lineage: Bacteria > Pseudomonadati > Pseudomonadota > Gammaproteobacteria > Vibrionales > Vibrionaceae > Vibrio > Vibrio sp. TRT 21S02. The sequence goes on along the minus strand of NZ_JBNJOI010000008.1, from coordinate 35,219 downwards.
CATATTCTGATGGCTTTGGCCCGAAACCAGGCGATGTGACCCACCTGCCTTACAACGATGTTGAAGCGCTCAAAGCGCATATCTCAGATCGAACCTGTGCAATTATGATGGAACCGCTACAAGGTGAAGGTGGCATTATTTCGCCAACCGCTGAGTTTGTTCAAGCCGTTCGTGAGTTGTGTGACAAGCACAATGCGCTCCTTATCTTTGATGAAGTGCAAACCGGTAATGGTCGTACTGGTGAGTTTTATGCCTATCAAGGCTTGGGGATCACGCCAGATATTTTAAGCACCGCTAAATCACTTGGCGGAGGCTTCCCAATTGGCGCAATGCTAACCACTGCAAAACTGGCAGAGCACCTTAAAGTTGGAACTCATGGTTCAACTTACGGTGGTAATCCATTGGCATGCGCGGTTGCAGAAGCGGTGGTGGATCTGGTCAGCCAGCCAGAAACCCTTGAAGGGGTGAAAGCACGTGAAGCGCTTTTCCGTGAAGGCTTGACTAAAATTAATGATAAATACCAGATCTTCAGCGAAGTTCGCGGGAAAGGTCTACTACTGGGGGCGGCATTGAATGAAGAATGGCAAGGCCGTGCCCGTGATGTCTTGGTGGCTGCTGGCCAGCAGGGACTCATGATACTGGTTGCGGGAGCAAACGTTGTACGTTTCACACCGTCACTGGTCATTTCACAACAAGAAATCGAGGAAGGATTAGCGAAACTGGATAAAGCTATCGCTTCACTCGTTTAAGACAGCATAGGGCCCGTCCCGGGCCCTTCTTAGCATCAGGAGGGAGTATCGATGCTGGTTGTTCGCCCTATCGCAATGTCGGATTACGAAGCACTGCACACATGTGCGGTCGAGTCGGGTCACGGGTTCACATCATTACCGGTTAATGAAGAATTGTTAACCAATCGTATTAAACATTCAGAGTACAGTTTTACCAAACCGGACGTTACCCAAGCGGGTGATGAAGGCTACCTTATGGTGGGCTTTGATAGCGAAACTGGTGAGGTTGCTGGCTGTACGGGTATTGAAGCTTCCATTGGTTGGGATGTACCGTTTTACTCATATCACATCAGTACTATTGTTCATTCATCACCCAAACTGGGTGTGAATAATGTGGTGAAGCTGCTGACCTTTGGTAATAACTACACCGGGTGCAGTGAAATTTGTACGCTGTTCTTACGCCCCACTTTTCGTGGTGGATTGAATGGACGTTTGATGTCGAAATGCCGTTTTTTGATGATGGCAGAGCACCCACATCGTTTCTCTGAAACCATTTTTGCAGAGATGCGTGGTGTCTCAGATGAAGAAGGCAACTCGCCATTCTGGCAATGGTTGCAAGAGCACTTTTTCTCCATCGATTTCACCATGGCTGATTATCTTACTGGGATTGGTAAAAAGGGCTTTATTGCGGATCTGATGCCGAAGCTGCCAATCTACATTAATTTGCTCAGCAAAGAAGCGCAGGCTGTGGTTGGCAAGGTGCATGAAAACACCAAACCGGCGTTAAGACTGCTGGAGAAAGAAGGTTTCACCTGCCGTAACTACGTCGATATTTTTGATGCAGGCCCGACAGTGGAGTGTGATTTGCGCAATATCGAGTCGGTGCGCCACTCGTTCCGAGCCAAAGTCTCGATTGCAGAGCATACCAGTTCGCAAGATTACCTGATGTGCAATACCTCATTTGAGCACTTCCGCGCTGCGGCTGCGAAAGCGGGATACGATCAGGCAACCGAAACCGCCATCTTATCACCAGAGGTCGCTCAAGCACTGCAAGTGCAAGAAGGTGATTACGTTCGTATGTTGGCTCAGTAAAAAGGAAACGGTTATGACACATTGGATTGCAGGCGAATGGGTCGCTGGGCAAGGTGAAGCGATGACATCGTTAGCACCCTACAACAATGAAGTGATTTGGCAAGGCGATAGTGCAACGCCTGCTCAAGTTGAAGCTGCGGTTAAGGCGGCTCGCGAGGCATTTCTTAGTTGGAAAAAACTGAGCTTTGAAGCGCGTGAAGCGGTCGTCGTGAAGTTCGCTGAGATTGTGAAGCTCCACGCAGAAGAGATTGCTGAAACTATTGCTAAAGAAACAGGAAAGCCGCTATGGGAAACGCGCACTGAAGCGGCGGCGATGGCGGGTAAAATCGCGATTTCTATCCGTGCCTATCACAGCCGTACTGGTGAAACCACACGTGAAGCGGCTGGCAATCAGATCGTCCTGCGTCATCGACCACTCGGTGTGATGGCGGTCTTTGGGCCTTACAATTTCCCCGGGCATTTGCCCAATGGACACATCGTTCCGGCCTTGCTCGCTGGGAACACTGTGGTGTTCAAACCGTCAGAACAAACCCCTCTGACGGGTGAACTTGCGATGAAGCTGTGGGAGAAAGCGGGCTTACCTGCGGGTGTGATCAATCTTGTCCAAGGGGCAAAAGAAACTGGCATTGCACTGGCGGATGCCAAGGGCATCGATGGTGTGCTGTTTACGGGGAGTGCGAACACTGGCCATGTACTGCACCGTCAATTTGCTGGTCAGCCTGAGAAAATGCTGGCTCTTGAAATGGGGGGTAACAACCCGATGGTTATTTCAGAGCAGTATGGCGAGTTAGACGCGACGGTATATACCATTATTCAATCGGCATTTATCAGTGCGGGTCAGCGCTGCACCTGTGCTCGTCGTTTGTATGTGCCAGTGGGAGAAAAGGGTGATCGCTTAGTAAGCCGCTTAGTGGAAGCGACTCAGCAGATCCGCGTTGATGAACCATTCGCGCAACCAGCACCATTTATGGGGCCTCAAATTTCCAAAACGGCGGCGCAGTTTATTCTTCAGGCACAAGCGAACTTGCAACAGCTTGGTGGGTTGAGTTTACTCGAAGCTAAAGGTGGCGAGGCTGCTTTTGTCACTCCGGGCATTATTGATGTCACGGCTATCGAGGAGCTACCGGATGAAGAGTATTTTGGGCCACTCTTGCAGGTCGTACGATATCAGGGACTTGAACAGGCTGTTGCGCTGGCCAATGACACCCGTTTTGGTTTGTCGGCAGGTTTAGTTTCTACTGATGACGGTGAATGGGACTACTTTGTTGACCACATCCGCGCTGGCATCGTTAATCGTAACCGACAACTGACCGGTGCAAGTGGTGATGCGCCGTTTGGTGGACCGGGAGCCTCGGGCAACTTAAGGCCAAGTGCTTATTACGCCGCGGACTATTGTGCTTATCCAATGGCATCGATGGAAGGTGAAACAACGCTACTTCCTGAAACACTCAGTCCCGGGATCACGTTATAAAAAATGGGCTGCTTGCAGCCCATCTCCTTTTGCGCAGTTAAGTGGTCGCTGCAAAAGGGATCACAACAAAAAATAACTCTAATATCTACGTCACAGGTTGAAGGCTATCTCAATCTATTTGGGTAGTCGATTATTTCCAATAACCGAAAACACCTTAACAAGGAGGCGTTATGACGCCAGATACATTGTTCCAGTTGTTATGGAATGACTATATTCATCGCTTGTGTCCCTCTGCTGAAAAAGTTCATTACCTATTGGAAGAGGGTGAACCTCTGATTAATGACCACATTGCGCTGCGCACGTTTAATGTTTCCCCGTTAGGGATTGATACCTTAGCTAAACCATTTTTAGAGTTAGGCTATCAACCTAAAGGGGAATACCAGTTTGAGGCAAAAAAATTAGCTGCGAAACATTTTGAACACCCTGACCCAAAGCAACCTAAAGTGTTTATTAGTGAACTGAAAGTGGAAGAGTGCTCATTAGAGATGCAGCAGATCATCCATAAGCTGGTAGCGCAAGTAGATGCAACGAAACTCAATGATCCAGCGTTCCTCTATAGCGGACGTCTATGGAATTTGAGCCACAGTGATTTTGAGTTGCTGGCAAAAGAGAGCGAGTATGCTTCTTGGCTAGCCGCACATGGTTATGGCGCAAACCACTTTACGGTCAGCGTGAATCAACTCAATGCGATGGAAGAAGTTAAACAGGTGAATGATCATTTGCGTAAAGCTGGCTTCTCAATCAATGAGTTTGGTGGTGAAGTCAAAGGATCTCCGGACGTTCTGTTGGAACAATCCTCTACCATGGCTGATCGTGTTTTGGTGGAGTTTTCTGAAGGGCCAGAGATGATCCCAGGCGGATTTTATGAATTCGCTAAGCGCTATCCTATGGATTCTGGGGAGCTGTATCCTGGATTTGTTGCGGCGTCAGCAGACAAAATCTTTGAAAGTACCAACCAGTAAGTTGCCGTTTAAAGCAAAAAAGCCGCATTATGCGGCTTTTTTATTAGGGGAGGCGTGTCCAATCAACGCTGTGTGCAGGGTGCTGGCCTTTGGTTTTCCAGTTTGCCTGATAAATAACATCATCCATACTGACCTGATCGCCCGCTAAGTAATACAGATTGGCATTGTAAGGGGTTGGGATGTCGCTGAGCATGCGCCAGTTGTCCAGTGTCGATTCGCCCGGAGCCGCGGTCGCACTGTAGTGCTCAGCTTGATAAATGTTTCCCTGATAAGCCACTTGCTCTCCTGCTTGATATGTTTTGGCTTGCCACTGTGGCACATCCGAGAAATTTAAGAATGCAAATGTGTCAGGTTGGTGAAAGCCAAAAGAACCAACAGGACTCCAAGAGAGCCAAGCATAAGCTTCCCAGTCAGGGGCATAGCTTTTGTAATTGGCTCTAAATAAATTAAAGCGCCATTGCTTGTGCTGATACTCTTCATTACCAAGATAGTTGAGAGACTTTAGTGGGATTTTAACTTCGACGCGGTAGCCTTCATCGATATCACTGTCATCATTCACTGTGCCTTGCACAGTAACAGCATGCTCCAATCCTTCAATGTTCCATGCTAAATCGTCAGACCAAGGTGACGGTTGGTGGATCACCACGTCATAAGCCGTATTGAGTGAGATGCCCAGTTCATAATAGTTTTTCCCATCACCATCGGGGTCCAAAAATACTTCAACCGTATCATCGTTCTGGTAGGTCGGATCATCGTGGTTTTGGTAGCTGGCAGAAAGGTGGCGGTCTTGCGCCCAATACGCGATATACAAATTGTCTGCATCATAGGTGACTTTGGCCCATGTATCAGAAAGCGCGATGTATTGCCCATTATTATGCAAAACAAACAACGAAGTGGCTTTTGCATTGTGCCAACTCGCATCGTCCAACACGCCATCAATGGCGGGAGGGGTATCAGTTTGTAGCGCATTATAGGTGTAGGGCGTGTTGGCCATGGCACTGGTCGCAAGGCCACTTGCGATGAGAATAGACGAGATGTTTAATCGCTTCATAGAACTTCCTTTTCATATTGTCCGTGCTACAAATTAACACCGAATGACATACTTAATATGAGGAGTTGTATGATGAGTAAAAAAGTTCAGTCTCTATTCACAGCTTCCACCGAGATGAAACTTTACCTTTAGGTGAATGTTTGAGCCCTGCCACAGGGTAAAGCAATAAAAAACCCGGCAAGAAGCCGGGTTTTTGAGAACGTTTCAAGCGTTTGCTTAACGAGTACCGTAGACCACGATAGTTTTACCGTGTGCAGAAATTAGGTTCTGCTCTTCAAGCATTTTCAGGATACGACCCACTGTTTCACGAGAACAACCAACGATTTGGCCAATCTCTTGACGAGTGATCTTGATTTGCATGCCGTCTGGGTGTGTCATCGCATCTGGTTGCTTCGCTAGGTTTAGTAGCGTTTGTGCAATACGGCCAGTTACGTCTAGGAACGCTAGGTCACCCACTTTCTGGCTAGTCACTTGTAGGCGACGAGCCATTTGAGCAGACAGGCGCATTAGAATGTCTGGGTTTACTTGGATAAGCTGACGGAATTTCTTGAATGAGATTTCTGCAACTTCACAAGGAGATTTTGCACGAACCCAAGCAGTACGCTCTTGGTCTTCTTCGAACAGACCAAGCTCACCGATAAAGTCACCTTGGTTTAGGTAAGAAAGGATCATTTCCTTACCTTCTTCATCCTTGATTAGTACCGCTACAGAACCTTTGACGATGTAGTACAAGGTTTCCGCTTTCTCGCCCGCGTGGATCAGCGTGCTCTTAGAAGGGTACTTGTGAATATGACAATGTGAAAGAAACCACTCTAGTGTTGGGTCGGTTTGAGGTTTACCTAGAACCATAATATCTCACTTCCTCTGCAGGGTACGCTTGTCGCTTTCCATGTTTTAGCGAAGCCTTGAATCAGGCTTACTAGGATAAGAGCACTTCACCAGTGCTGCAAGCTATCTTGTGTTTCGGCTACAAATAGTATCCTTTTTCGAAAACGATTTCTTGATTTTAATCGTGTCGAAGCTCGGATAATTTACGCAAAAATGTGCACATGATCACGGTATGAAAAGTAATCGCAATCGACTAGCACTTTTTATCCAATTTTTCCTGTTTCGATTAACTGTTGTAGTATCGGCCTTACTATGAGCTCCATTGCAAAGCTCATCTTGCCACCAGGTACAACGATGGTGTTGTGTCGAGACATAAACGATCCATCAATCATGGCGAGTAGGTAAGGGTAGTCAACATTTTTAATGCCACGCAAACGAATCACAACGAAACTTTCATCCAAGCTTGGTATGCCTTTTGCGTTCAAAGGGTTGGATGTATCGACCGTTGGGACGCGTTGAAAGTTAATGTGTGTTCGGGAAAATTGCGGGGTAATGTAATTCAGGTAGTCGTCCATCGAGCGGACAATGGAGTCCATCACGGCTTCACGTGAGTGTCCGCGATCGCGCGTATCGCGGACAAATTTTTGGATCCACTCTAAGTTTACAATCGGGACCATGCCAATCAAAAGGTCAACATGTTGTGCCACGTTGACGTCACCATCTACGACTCCACCATGTAAACCTTCGTAAAACAAAACATCACTGCCTTCAGGCAGATCTTGCCAAGGTGTGAATGTTCCGGGCATCTGGTTATAAGGGACGGCTTCATCAAACGTATGTAGGTAACGGCGTACTTGGCCAGCACCTTCATGGCCATATTTACGGAAGAATTCGGCGAGGGCGGGAAAGTCGTTGGCCTGAGGACCAAAATAACTGATGTGACGGCCTTGCTCACGAGCTTTACGAATTTCGACGTCCATTTCAGGACGAGTGAAACGGTGAAAGCTATCACCTTCTACCCATGCAGCTTTAATGTCCATCATATTGAACATCTTACGAAAAGCTTCCGAAGTTGTGGTGGTTCCTGCACCGGATGAGCCTGTTACAGCGATAATCGGATGTTTTGCTGACATGACAACCCTTGTCGTTAACTAACTTACCTGTTGGATTTCATCGTACACTCAGGACGATGAATCGTTTGCCACTATAGCATGGATTATAGCGCTGTCATCGTCTGCTGTACGGTATCATTAAAACTTTTGGCGTAATTGAATATCCACCGTTTCGTGTAATTCAGAGAAAACAACGACGGCTTCACCCGTTTTGAGCTGGGCCTTAACTTGGTCAATTTTGTCTTGAAGAGAAACCTCTTCTGTGCCGTAGTCAGTCCCTTCACGAAGGACAAATTCTTTGATCAGGTTGTCCAGCGCATCTTCAGAGATTTGTTGCCAAGGAACAATCATAAATACCTCACTCGTTTATGATCTTCGTGTTGAAGGCGTCATTATGCCGTTTTCAGGCTTTCATAGTAAGCGGGGAGCATCTCTTCAAGCCAAAATCTCGGTTTAAGCACCGAGCCGCTGACAAACCCGACATGGCCGCCTTGGTCATACAATTGATAATCGATGTTTTCTGGCAGGACAAACTTGGGTATGACGGCATCGGTCATAAATGGGTCGTCCTTGGCATGAATGATTTGGGTTGGTAAGCGGATTTCTTTTAGGCGATGGATACCAGAGCAGCGTTGATAGTAGTCATCGGCATCTTTAAAACCGTGTAGTGGTGCGGTGATCAAATCATCAAAGTCATACAGACGAGTGACCCGATGGATATGTTGATAGGAGATACCCAATTCACCTTTGAGCAAATGGTGTTTGCGTAGCGCATTGCGCTTTAATGAGCCGAGTAAGTAGCGTCGATATACTTTGGAAAAGCCTTGTTCGATGCGAGTAGAACAGGCGGATAGATCTAAGGGTGCTGAAACGATGGTAGCAGCATTAAGTAATGGTTCGTCGGCATATGTGGCAAGGTAATTCGCCAACATATTTCCGCCGAGAGAAATGCCCACTGCGACTTTAGGATTGTCAGGGAACTGTTGTTGAACATGCTGTAGAAATTGGCGTGCGTCTTCCGTTTCTCCAGAATGGTAAGCACGTGCTCGTTTGTTCGGTTTGCCGCTGCAACCGCGAAAGTGCATCATGACCGCGAGCCAACCTTGCTTCGAAAACGCGTCCATTAATCCATTGGCATAAGGGCTATAAAAGCAACCTTCCAGCCCATGAAATAAGATAAATAGAGGCTTCTTGCTGACTGACGGCGTACGCCAATCTTCACTCCACGCGAGATCCAAAAAATCACCATCCGGCGTATCGAGTGTTTGCCATACAGGCTCAAACAGGGCTTTCTTGCGAATAAACCTTGGAGCCAGAGTCTGTAGGTGAGGGTTGGTTAACCCTGTAGCAGCGGTGAAGTGAGTCATGGGTTTGTATGCCTAGTGTTGATGAGGTTCGGCAGGTTTAGCAAAAATAGTGGCGAGGTGTTCGCCTCCGAGCTGACGGCAATATTTTAAGGTTAATGCGTCCCCTTGATTATTCTTTAATGCTAGGTGGTTGACGCAATCAACCAAGTCCGCTTGTTGCTGCTTTTCCAGTTGAAGCTCAAATTGCAATGCCTCACGATACAAGGTATCCGGCAACTGGAGTTTGAGTTTGCGTCTTAGCTCACGATAGCTGTGTAATAGTGTTTCCGAGCGCCCTAAACACGCTTCAACTAAATGCCAGTCTTGCTCATTGAAGCTCACCGCTTGTTCATCAAGCCATTTGAGCAACAGCAACAGATTGACGTTCCCACCATAGTTATTTTGCAAGCTCAAGCACGCTTCTTTAACTTCTCGCATGCTGTAATACTGCAAGCTAAATTGCCATAAACGTTCCAGTGTTAGTGATATACGTACCTGCTCTTGACTCATTAGCATTGAACTCCCACAGCTTTGGCTCACGTTATTTCTGGGCCGCTATCCGTTGTAGATGATTAGGATAGATAAAGTCCAGTTTAGCGTTGTTCGGCCTATCTTACAGCGAATTGCTTGAAAAGTGTGCAATATGACTGGTTGGTATTATGTAAAAGAATGTAGCTAGTTTCCTACATGACAATGTCAGCCCAGTGCGAATTGCTGTTGGGAGAAAGCAAAAGAGCCACGAATGTGGCTCTTTGTCGTTAGGCTTGGTTGAAGTCTTGTTCCATCTGCTCAAGCTCTTCTTGCAATGACATCCATTCCATCTCGACTTCTTCTAACTCGCCTTTGCTGTCAGCCTGCAGAGTAAGAACCTGATTCAGTTTGGCTTTGTTTTCGGCTTCGTACAGGCTGTTATCTGCTAATTGCGTTTCTGCTTCAGCAAGCGCAGCGCCTAATTTGTCCATCTTTTCTTCAAGTTTGGTGAGCGTTTTACGCAGTGGGGCCGTTTGTTTACGGAACTCGGCTTCACGGCGTTTCTGCTCTTTCTTCGCTGCTGCACTGTTGGTGCTGCTTTTCTCTGGTTGTGATGCTTGCGCTTCACGACGTTGTTCTTTTTGCTGATCCGTTAGCCACTTATAGTAGTCATTCAAGTCACCATCAAAAGGTGCAACTTGGCGATCATGGACTAAATATAAGTCATCGGTGGTTGCGCGAAGTAAATAACGGTCGTGCGAGACGATCACCATTGCCCCTTCAAAGGTCTGCAGTGCCAGCGTTAACGCTTGACGCATATCCAAATCAAGGTGGTTGGTCGGCTCATCGAGTAGCAATAGGTTTGGTTTCTGCCAGACGATCAAAGCTAAAACTAAACGCGCTTTTTCACCACCGGAGAAAGGGGCAACCTTTTCTAACGCTTTGTCGCCTTGAAAGCCAAAGCTACCGAGATAGTTACGCAGTTCTAATTCTGTCTTTTGTGGTGCGATTTGCATCATGTGCTGCAATGGTGTTTCTTCTGGATGCAATGTTTCCAATTGATGCTGGGCGAAATAGCCAATTTTCACACCTTGAGAATAGGTGAGTTCGCCACCCTGAGTATTGAGCTCTCCTGACAGCAATTTAATCAGAGTCGATTTACCGGCACCATTGCGACCAAGTAGGCCAATTCGGCTGCCTGGAACGAGGTTAAGGCGGATTTTTTCCAAAATCAGGTTGTCACCGTACCCGGCGGAGACATCATCCATCATAATGATTGGGTTTGGCAGCGCATCCGGATCGCGGAACTGGAAACTAAATGGGTTATCAAACTGCGCAGGCAGTACTTTCTCCATGCGCTCCAAAGCTTTAATTCGGCTCTGCGCTTGGCGGGCTTTGGAGGCTTTATAACGGAAGCGATCGATGTAGGACTGCATGTGCGACATCTGCTTTTGTTGCTTTTCAAACATCGCTTGTTGCAACACCAGTTTTTGCGCTCGTTGCTCTTCAAATGACGAGTAGTTGCCGGTGTACTCGTTGAGGCTTTGATTTTCGATGTGGATGATGCGACCTACGATAGGGTCAAGAAAATCGCGGTCGTGTGAGATAAGAACCAGCGTCCCTGGGTAATTCTGTAGCCAGCGTTCTAACCACATGACTGCATCCAAATCCAAGTGGTTGGTTGGCTCATCGAGCAAAAGTAAATCAGAGCGACACAGTAGTGCTTGAGCAAGGTTGAGGCGCATACGCCACCCCCCCGAAAACTGGGTCAGACTCCAGCTCATCTGCGCTTGACTAAAACCCAGACCATCAAGTAACTCAGCGGCACGCGCTCGGATGCTGTAACCGCCAATGGTTTCGATTTGGCCGTGGATTTCGGCTACTAAAGTGCCGTTATCTGCTTGCTCTGCTTGTGCCAGTTTCTGTTCGAGAGAACGGTATTCACGATCCCCGTCGATCACATATTCCAGTGCACTGCGCTCAAGGGCAGGCGTCTCCTGAGCAACCCAAGCCATCTCCCAATGCGCAGGTTTGCTAAAATTACCAGCATCGACAGACAATTCGTCTTTGATCAGAGCAAACAGGGTTGATTTACCGCAGCCATTTTTACCCACCAGACCAATCTTGTCTCCGGGATGGATAGTTGCAGAAGTTTGATCCAACAATGGCTTGCCGCCACGTAGGAGCTGAATGTCTGAAAAGGTAATCATAGTCTGTCGCTTTGTCTGTAATCGTGTCGCGGTGAATAGTAGGGGGATTAGGATAAAAAGTCGATCATTGCGTTATGCGCGCCAACCACGTATAACGATCTGATAACGAAAAGATTGCATAATGTTACAAAGGAATGCTGCCCAAAGGATGACTACTAGCCAAACCCTGCCAAAAATTTTAGTGATTTTTGCACACCCAGAGCCCAATGCCTCCATTGCTAATCAGGTGATGACTAAGAAAATTGAGTCTCTGGAACATGTCACGCTTCACGACCTGTACGGTTGTTACCCAGACTTTTTTATTGATGTCGCGGCGGAGCATCAGTTGCTGCTTGAACATGACATCATCGTTTTCCAACATCCACTATTTATGTATTCCTGCCCAGCATTATTGAAAGAGTGGATTGACCGCGTCCTAGGCAAGGGGTTTGCCTTTGGGGCGGGTAGCGCACTACAAGGAAAATACTGGCGCAGCGTGATCACCACGGGAGGCAAGCAAGAAGCCTTTGGTGAAAAGGGATATAACAAGTACCCGCTGGCCGATATTTTACAACCTTTTGAGCTGACGGCAGCGCTGTGTCAGATGCATTGGATCGAACCACTGGTGCTGTATTGGTCACGTAACGTGACCGATATCGAACGTTACCAACATGCCGAGCAATACCGCCGCTGGTTACAAGACCCACTTTCGATTGTAGGAGGCTGCGATGGCGATGGAATCTGATTTTCTGCAAAGCAGCTTTATTTTTCTTACCGCAGCGGTGATTGCTGTTCCTTTAGCTCAGCGCGCAGGTTTGGGCTCTGTTTTGGGGTATTTGCTGGCTGGCGTAGCAATCGGTCCATGGGGGCTGGGTTTAATTAGCGATGTTGAAGCCATTCTGCACTTTGCTGAATTTGGTGTTGTATTGCTGCTGTTTCTGATTGGTCTTGAGCTGAATCCGAAAAAACTGTTCCAGATGAAAGGCCCAATATTAGGGCTGGGTGGGGCACAAGTAGTATTGACCACTTTAGCTTTATCTCTGATTGCTCACTTTGCTGGGATTGGTTGGCAAACCAGCTTAGTGATTGGGATGGGACTGGCGCTGTCATCTACAGCGATTGCGTTAAAAGTTATTGAAGAGCAAGGTTTGGGGGGCTCTGAAACGGGGCAGTCAGGCTTTGCTGTATTGCTGTTTCAAGATATCGCCGTGATCCCAATGCTGGCCTTCCTTCCCATGTTAGCGGGTAATACCGCGGGTAATTGGTGGGATGCAATCTGGATGTTAGCAGGGATCACTGGCTTGATGGTGGGTGGGCATTTCTTACTTCGTCCATTATTTCGCTATATCGTACTCAGTGGTGTTCGTGAGCTCTTTACCGTAGCGGCTTTGCTGTTGGTCATTGGTATTGCTCTGCTGATGAAAAAACTCGGACTCTCAATGGCATTGGGCACATTTTTGGCGGGTGTTCTGCTGGCGGAGAGTGAGTACCGCCATGAGCTGGAAATCGCCATTGAACCGTTTAAAGGTCTATTGCTGGGATTGTTCTTCATTGCGGTGGGCATGGCTGTGAATTTGGGCCTACTGGCACTGCAACCACTGCAAGTTTTAGGGGCAGTAATTGGTCTTATCGTCATCAAAGGGCTGATTTTATACTTTCTGGCTAAACTCGCCGGGACACGAGCAAAAGCACGCAGCAAGATGGCCGCAATTTTAAGCCAAGGCGGTGAATTTGCGTTTGTCATTTTTACCGCTGCTAGTGCAGAAGGGTTACTTGATCAGCAGCAAACCGCATTCTTATTGGTGGTGGTGAGCCTTTCGATGGTGACAACGCCTTTATTGCTGATGTTGCAAAAACAGTGGTTTGCTAAAAAGCTGAATTTCGATGAAGGCACCACAATTAAAACAGATGTGGTTGATAAAAGCCCACGGGTGATCATTGCGGGTTTTGGTCGTTTTGGACAAATTGTTGGACGCTTAATGTATGCCAACAAAATGAAAGTGACCGTATTAGAGAGCGATGCCAGCCAAATCCAGCTACTGCGCAAGTATGGCTATAAAGTTTTTTATGGTGATGCTACCCAATTAGATCTATTGCGGGCCGCCGGGGCTGCAAAAGCGGAAGCGATAGTGCTTTGTACCGACTCACCCGATGAGATCATGAAAATCGTAGACTTGTGTAAACATCACTTCCCTAAAATGAAAGTATTGGCTCGTGCGCGCAGCCGCGTTGAAGCCTATCAGTTGCTAAGTCATGGGGTTGAAAGCTATTCACGTGAAACCTTCCTCGGCGCGTTAGATTTAGGTCGTCAAGCCTTGGTTGAACTCGGTATGCATCCTTATCAAGCCAAGCGAGCAGAAGCGCATTTCCGTAAACTGGATAATGCGATGCTGAAAGAGCTGTTGCCACAACATATTGAAGATAAACAGCTGGCCTTGAGAGCCAAAGAGGCTCGTAAAGAGCTGGAAGAAATTTTTGGTCGTGAAATGGAAAGTGACCAACAATCGAAAAACTTTTGGAATGAATCACCCTAGCATTTGCTTGGGAAGACAGAGCTAGACTGAGACGTGAAATGAAAAAAAGATTTATCGCAGGCGCCAGCTGTCCTAAGTGTCAACACCAAGACACATTACGCTGGTGGATAGAGAATAATATTGAGTTAGTAGAGTGTGTTGAGTGTGATTACGCCGAGCAACGTAAGCCCCAATCGGTTGAGAAAACAGGGCATGCTCAGCAAGACATGATCGGAATTTTTAAACCCGATTGATTGAGTTTCCGAGATTGATCCCCATAATACCTAGGTAATTAGTTTGTCCTCAGGTATGTCACCTGGGCTAAAACCGCCTTGGAGCACTTATGAAAATCGAAAAGAACGTAGTCGTTAGTCTTGCGTACCAGGTAAAAATGGAAGACGGCGTTGTTGTTGATCAATCAACAGCGGATGCCCCTCTAGATTACCTGCACGGTAACAACAACCTGATCACAGGTCTTGAAAAAGAATTGGAAGGTAAAGTTGCTGGCGACAAATTCTCTGTAACAGTGGCTCCAGAAGAAGCATACGGTGAGCACAACGATGCTTTGGTACAACGTGTACCAGCGAACGTATTCCAAGGTGTTGATCAAATTGAAGTCGGTATGCGCTTCCTTGCTGACACTGACCAAGGTCCGATCCCTGTTGAAGTAACAGAAGTTGATGGCGACGAAGTTGTGGTTGATGGTAACCACATGCTTGCTGGTCAGACACTGTCTTTCGATGTGGAAGTGGTTGCGGTTCGTGAAGCGACTGCAGAAGAGATCGAACACGGTCACGTACACCAAGCGGGTGGTTGTGGTCACGACCACGATCATGAAGGCGGCTGCTGTGGTGGTGAAGGTCATGATCACGGTGAAGAGAAGAAAGACGGCTGCTGCGGTGGCGGTAGCTGTGGCTCTCACTAAAACGGCTTGCACTGACTGAGGTCAGTCAACAATCCTTCAAAGCGCTGAACAAGTCATTGTTCAGCGCTTTTTTATTACTGGATTTGATTGACTCTTGGGTAGGTACTGGCAAACTCCAATGACTATCTGAGCGTCCACAGGAGTCGATATGTCTCAGCCATTTTCTATTGCTATTCATGGTGGTGCTGGCACCATTTTACGTGAGCAAATGAGTGAAGAACTTAAACAGGCCATTGTTAATGATCTTACTCGTTCTGTTGAGGCGGGGCACCAAGTCTTAACACAAGGTGGGGATGCGCTTGATGCGGTTGTCGCGGCAGTGAAAGTGATGGAAGACTCGCCTCACTTCAACGCAGGTAAAGGCTCAGTGCTGACAAACCGCGAAATGGTTGAAATGGATGCTTCGGTCATGCATGGCAACGGCATGAATGCGGGCGCGGTCGCTGGCGTTCGTCATATTCGTAATCCGATAACACTGGCCCGAGATGTGATGCTTAACAGTAATCATGTTTTGCTAATTGGTGAAGGAGCAGAAGAGTTTGCTTTCGAACATGGGCATGAATATACCGAACAAGATTACTTCTTTACCGAGCGGCGCTACGAACAGCTGCAATCGATGAAAGAGAAAGGCCTATTCGCCCTGTCAGAAGCCAAATATCCTGATGATCGTAAACATGGCACTGTCGGCGCGGTTGCATTAGATCAACACGGTAATCTAGCGGCTGCCACCAGTACTGGTGGCGTTACAAATAAAAAATACGGTCGTGTTGGCGACTCCGCGTTGATTGGTGCAGGTACGGTTGCGGAAAACGGTAACGTGGCGGTTTCGACGACTGGCATGGGGGAGTTCTTCATCCGAAAAATGGTGGCCGGTGATGTGGCTGCACGAATGCGATACCTCAATGAAGACATTCAAACCGCGTGTGAGACCGCCATTCAAGGCGAATTGAAACGAATGGGCGGTGAAGGTGGACTGATTGCTGTGGATGCTAAGGGCACGATCCATTTTGCTATGAATAGCTCGGGTATGTACCGTGCGGGCATGGATCATTTGGGGAATTTCAGTGTAAAAATCTATGCTGACGAGTAATCAATAAGATATTTGTTTTTTTATAAAGCATCTTCAGTGAGTTACTTCTGTATTATATTTCTATGCTTAAAAAATGACTGCAAGAAATGTGATTCAGTGCTAGAATCCATTTTTAATCAGCAATCAGACTTGGAAAGATGGGTAATAACGTAGTCGTTCTGGGCACCCAATGGGGTGACGAAGGTAAAGGTAAAATCGTAGACCTTTTAACTGAAGATGCAAAATACGTGGTTCGCTACCAAGGCGGTCACAATGCAGGCCACACTCTAGTCATTGACGGTGAAAAAACCGTTCTTCACTTAATTCCATCAGGTATCCTTCGCGATAACGTAAAATGCGTTATCGGTAACGGTGTAGTTCTATCACCTGAAGCTCTATTAAAAGAAATGAAGCCTCTTGAAGAGCGCGGTATTCCAGTACGCGAACGTCTTTTCATTTCTGAAGCATGTCCTCTAATTCTTCCTTACCACGTTGCAATGGACCAAGCTCGCGAAATCGCTCGCGGTAAAAAAGCTATCGGTACAACAGGCCGCGGTATCGGTCCAGCATACGAAGATAAAGTGGCTCGTCGCGGTCTACGCGTTGGCGACCTATTCGATATGGCGACTTTTGCAGAGAAACTAAAAGAAGTGATGGAATTCCATAACTTCCAACTAGTTCACTTCTACAAAGCTGAGCCTGTAAGCTACGAAGAAGTACTTGAGCAAGCAAAAGGCTATGCTGAGCTACTTACTTCAATGGTTATCGATGTTACTGACGAACTAGACGCAGCACGTAAGCGCGGCGACAAGATCATGTTCGAAGGTGCACAAGGTACGCTACTTGATATCGACCACGGTACTTACCCGTACGTAACGTCTTCTAACACAACGGCTGGTGGTGTTGCTGCTGGTTCTGGTTTTGGTCCTCGTCACATCGGTTACATCCTTGGTATCGCGAAAGCTTACTGTACTCGTGTTGGTGCTGGTCCATTCCCGACTGAACTATACGACGGTCTAGACAAGCAAGATCCAATCGGTAAGCACCTAGGTGAAGTTGGTCACGAGTTCGGCGCGACAACAGGTCGTCTACGTCGTACTGGTTGGTTTGATGCAGTGGCGATGCGCCGCGCTATCCAAATCAACTCTGTATCTGGTTTCTGTCTAACTAAACTAGACGTTCTAGACGGTCTAAAAGAGCTAAAAATCTGTACTGGTTACAAGATGGAAGATGGCTCTACGCTAGAAGTTTCGCCAATGGCTGCTGAAGCATTCGAAAAAGCAACGCCTATCTACGAAACAATGCCTGGTTGGTCTGAAAATACATTCGGCGCGAAATCAATCGATGATCTGCCACAAGCGGCTCTAGATTACATCAAGCGTATCGAAGAGCTAACGGGTGTGCCAGTTGATATCATCTCAACAGGCCCAGATCGTAACGAGACTATCATTAAGGTTCATCCATTTAACTCTTAATGTGATCGTGTAAGATTTTGAAAACCGGCGTTTATCGCCGGTTTTTTTGTATCTGATGCACAGGGAAGGTGGCAAGTCTTTGCCATAAAGCGGCAAATTTGATTAAAGTGTTATCACTGTTTGCCGATATAGGTATCAAGCCCATTGCCACAATGGTGGCTATACTGTTAGGGCTATCGATGTGAAAGAGTGCCGATATGAAGCTAAGGACGATAGCCGCTTCTTTGTGTCTGGTATTGAGCTCGCCATTTATCAAAGCCCAAGCGGCAGAAATTGGCGAGCCTGTGCCCATCTATACAGAAGCTGAGCTAATTAAATTAATTAATCAGAACAAACATTTAGAACGAGTCAAAGCCGACAGCTGTCAGTTGGTTGAAGATATCGTTGCGCGTGCAACGCGTATTAGCCTGCCGTCATATGAATTTCTCTATGGAGATATGCTGGCATGGGGCGTCTGCGTTGAGCAAGACGTCGAGTTAGGCTTGTACTACATGGAAAATGCGGCTCATCAAGGTCTCCCTGCCGCTTTGGAGCAGCTTGGGCGTTATTACTCCCGAGGCACCTTAGTACAACAAGATAAAGAGCGCGCGATTCCATACTTGCGTGAAGCTGCCGCGATGGGAAACCTCAATGCTCGTATCCACCTCGCGGAATTATTACTGCGGGATCATGGTAGTCCATTAGACTATGAAGATGCGTATCGATGGTTATATAACTCAGTGACGGCCGATCAACGTACTCACAAACGAATTAATATTCTACGGCAAGGATTAGAGCGTAGAATGCCACAAAACATCATCGCCAGAGCGAAAAAGCGCGACACATTCTGGTAGCAACAAACAGTACTCTTTCACACAAAAAAGCCCGGTTTGACCGGGCTTTTTTATGATTATTGAATCTTCTCTCCAGATTCGAGAACGGTTTTTCTTACCAAGTCAGTAAAGGCTAGCGCTTCTTGGCGCACTTTTTCTTCATTAATCGTCAGCATGTTGCGATCTTCCATTAAGATCTTTCCATCAACAATGGTGTGGCGTACGTTGGCAGAGTTTGCGGAATAAACCAATGCAGAATAAGGGTTATAGACTGGGATCATGTTAGGCGCTTTAGTGTCGATAACAATGATATCCGCCAGTTTCCCTGCTTCAAGAGAACCAATCTTATCTTCCATATGCAGTGCTTTTGCCGCGCCCATCGTAGCCATATCGATGACCTTTAACGGTGGCATGGCGGCGCGATCGTGATTCACCAGTTTGTGCACTTTCGCCACTTGGTTAAACTCATCGATGGTGCTGAGTGTGTTGCCTGACATCGGGCCGTCGGTCCCTAAGCCGATGCGTACGTTTTCGTCATACATTTTTAGTGCAGGTGACACCCCTTTAGCGGATTTAATGTTCGCACTCATATTATGTGCGACGCCCATATCCGCTTTTTTCACCAATTCAATATCTTGATCATCGACCAAGATCATATGGGCACCCAGTAAGTTTTTATTGAGTGCTCCAATACTATGCATGTATTGAACGGGGGATAACCCATTTGAACGCTCAGCAATTTTGTCTTGCTCACGTTTTGATTCAGCAAGGTGGATCATCACGGGCACATCTTTCTCTTGTGAAAGCTTAGCGATTTTCTGCAATGTTTCTGTGGTGTTGGTGTAAGGTGCATGCGGAGCAAAAGCAGGGGTAATACGTGGATGATCTTTATATTGCTCGATAAATTTCAGTGCATACTGGATACCTTCGTCAGCATTGGCTGCATCGGCTACTGGGAATTTAATCACCGTTTCGCCTAATATGGCCCGCATACCGATTTTATCGACCGTCTTTGCTACTTCATCCTCAAAATAATACATGTCTGCGTAAGTGGTGACGCCCCCTTTAACCATCTCAACATTGCCAAGGTTGGCACCGATACGCACCATATCACGGGAAACGAGCTTTGATTCTAATGGGAAAATATAACGATGAAGCCGATCTGGCACATCATCGCCTAAAGAGCGAAACACCGTCATAGAAACGTGAGTATGTGTATTAATAAGTCCTGGCATCACGATGTCACCATCGACATCCAGAACTTTATCTGCGCGATATTGTGTTGTGAGAGAATCATCACCGACGGCGATGATTTTATTCCCTTTCACCACAACTGTCCCACTTTCATAAACGGCTTTGTTGGCGTCCATGGTTAGGATGGTGGCATCAGTAATGATGAGGTCAACAGGTTTAGCAGCATGACTTGCGTAGGAAAATACGCTGATACCCGCAAGCAGACAGGCAAGCAGTGAACGTTTTGTATTCATAAAAATACCCTTAGAACAGGAAAGGATTTATCAAGGCGAATCTTATGCATCGCACGTTAATTTGCAAACGTTTGCCAACTCATTCGTTTAAGGTTGTGATCTCTACCTAATCCAACACAGAGTCTCCTTCGTTTGCTAAGTTATGAAAAATAAAAAGCAAAATGGCGAATTTCCTCTTGTGATGCTGTAGCTTCTTAGGGGAGTCGGATATACTTGCTTTAAACCCTTCTTTGCTAAGTAGCCATGCCTATGTCAGACAATATCTCGAACGATCCATTTGCGGATCGCGAATCTCAGAACTACGAAAACCCAATTCCAAGCCGGGAGTTTATCCTTGAGTTTTTGGAGCATGCGGGTGTGCCGATGAATCGTAATGATTTGTTTGAAGCGCTGCAGCTTAAAGGAGAAGATCAATATGAAGGACTACGCCGTCGTTTAAGAGCTATGGAGCGTGATGGTCAGTTGGTGTTTACTCGTCGTCAGTGCTACGCGTTGCCTGAAAAGCTTGAGATGGTCAAAGGCTATGTGATTGGTCACAAAGATGGGCATGGCTGGGTTCGTCCTGAAGGAAGTGTCGGCAAAGATAATGACATCGTGCTACCACACCATCAAATGAAGAACATCATTCATGGTGACTTTGTTTTGGTTCAACCAACGGATAACTCCAAACGTGGCCGTAAGGAAGGGCGTCTGGTTCGCGTATTAGAGGAACGTCAAACTCAAATCGTTGGTCGGTTCTTTATGGAATATGGTTATTCGTACGTGGTTGCGGATGACTCACGTATTGCTCACGATATTTTGATCCCAAATGATCTGCGTTCCGGTGCCCGCATGGGTAACGTTGTTGTTATAGAGATCACTGATCGTGGTTCTCGTTCGCGCGGCATGATGGGGAAAGTGGTTGAAGTGCTAGGTGAAAACATGGCGCCGGGCATGGAAACGCAAATTGCTATCCGCACGCATCAGATCCCACACGAATGGCCTGAAGAGGTTGAACAACAAATCTCCGGACTGGGTGAAGAGGTTCCGGAAGAAGCGAAAGTTGGCCGAGTGGATCTGCGAGCGTTACCTTTGGTGACGATCGATGGTGAAGATGCGCGAGATTTTGATGACGCGGTTTATTGTGAAGCGAAGAAAAGTGGTGGCTGGCGTTTATGGGTTGCGATCGCTGATGTCAGTTACTACGTACGCCCTGATTCAGCGTTAGACAAAGAAGCCATTAACCGTGGTAACTCGGTGTACTTCCCGTCTCAAGTCGTTCCAATGCTACCGGAAGTGCTCTCCAATGGTTTGTGTTCACTCAACCCACAAGTGGATCGCTTGTGCATGGTATGTGAAATGACCATTTCTGATAGCGGTAAGCTTTCAGGGTACAAACACTACGAAGCGGTCATGAATTCTCATGCGCGCCTGACCTACAACAAGGTCAATGCGATTTTAGAAGGGGATGCAGAGCTACGTGATCGTTATGAGCCGTTAATCCCTCACTTGGAAGAACTGCACAATATGTACAAGGTGCTCAAACACGCTCGCGATCACCGTGGAGCGATCGAGTTTGAGACCGTTGAGACGAAGTTCATTTTCAATGCGGAGCGTAAGATTGATCGTATTGAGCCTGTGATCCGCAATGATGCACACAAGATCATTGAAGAATGTATGATTCTGGCGAACATTGCGTCTGCATCCTTGGTCGAAAAAGCCAAAGAGCCAGCGTTATATCGTATTCACGAATCTCCAGGTGAAGAGCGCTTAATGGGCTTCCGTGACTTTTTAGGCGAGTTAGGCCTAGATCTAAAAGGCGGGCTGGAGCCTTCACCAACCGACTATGCCGACTTAGTAAAACAAATTGCCGAGCGTCAGGATAAAGAGCTGATTCAGACAATGCTGCTGCGCTCGATGAAGCAGGCGGTGTATAACGCAGACAATTGTGGCCACTTTGGCTTGGCACTAAAGCGTTATGCACACTTTACGTCTCCGATCCGTCGCTACCCAGACTTACTGTTGCACCGTGCGATTAAATACTTAATTGCGAAAGAAGAAGGGCGCAATCAAGATCGTTGGACACCGACTGGTGGCTATCATTACTCGTTTGATGATATGGACTTTTATGGTGAACAATGTTCGATGACAGAGCGTCGTGCCGATGACGCAACACGTGAAGTGGCGGATTGGCTCAAGTGTGAATACATGCAAGATCACGTTGGTGAAGTGCTTGATGGCGTGATTGCCAATGTCACCAGCTTTGGCTTCTTCGTCCGCTTAAGTGAGCTGCATATTGATGGTTTGGTACATATTTCAACACTTGCGAATGACTATTACCAATTTGATCCGATAGGTCAAAGACTTATCGGTGAAAGCTTCGGCGCAATTTATCGCTTAGGTGATGCGGTCAAAGTAAAAGTGCTGTCGGTGAACTTAAACGATAAGCAAATTGACTTTGAATTAGTCGAAACAAGTCGTAAGCTACGCGGCAAAGGAAAAACTGCTAAGAAACGCGCGGCTGAAGCAATGAAGAAAGCCAAATTGAAAAAGCGCACGGCAGAGAAAGGGCGCCGTTCGGAAGGTAAGGCGAAGCCAATGGTAGAGCCAACCAAACGACCTGATGGTTCAAGTGACCCTAGCGCCAGTAAAAAGAACAAATCAGACAAGGCTCGAAAGAAAAAGCCGCGCAATAAAAGCAAAGCGCGCGCTAAGAAAGCCTAAAGCGATAAAGTGGAATAACCATGAGTAACGAATTTATTTACGGCATCCATGCTGTAAAAGCTGTTTTGGCTAAAGAGCCAGAACGTTTTATTGAAGCGTTTGTATTGAAAGGCCGTCAAGATGATCGTTTGATGCCGATCCTGAATGAACTGCAAATGGTTGGTGTTTCAATCCAACAGATGGGCCGTAAGGCGCTGGATGACAAAGCCCACGGAGCCAATCATCAAGGTGTGATTGCGCGTGTGAAACCAGCAAAACAGCTGAATGAGAATGATCTGGATGACATTCTAGCGCAGCATGAAACACCACTACTGCTGGTGCTGGATGGTGTGACTGACCCGCATAACCTTGGTGCTTGTTTACGTAATGCCGATGCTGCGGGTGTGGCGGCAGTGATTGTACCGAAAGATAAATCGGCGGCGATGAATGCCACCGTGAGTAAGGTAGCGTGCGGTGCAGCGGAAACTGTGCCATTGGTTCGTGTGACCAACCTAGCGCGTACGATGCGCGCACTGCAAGAGCAGGGCATTTGGTTTGTCGGAACCGCTGGTGAAGCAACCCATGACATTTACCAAGCGAAACTGACAGGGCCGTTAGCGGTTGTGATGGGGGCAGAAGGTGATGGTATGCGTCGTTTAACCCGTGAAACTTGCGATGATTTAATCAAGATCCCAATGGCTGGTACTGTATCAAGTTTAAACGTGTCGGTTGCTTCCGGTATCTGCTTGTTTGAAGCTGTTCGCCAACGTGCTTTATAAAGCCGTTATGCGCTTTGGGTCGATTTGAGGATAGAAGTATGAAATATGCCCCAATCAAAGAGGAAATCACGTTTGATGATTTCTCAAAAGTTGATATTCGTGTCGGTCTAATCGTTGAAGTTTCTGAAGTGGCAAAATCAGACAAGCTTATGAAGCTGACAGTAGACTTTGGTGATCATCAGCGCTCTATTTTGGCTGGTATAAAACAAGAGCGTGAAAATCCCAAAGAAATTGAAGGAAAGCAAGCTTTGTTTGTGGTCAATTTGCCTGAAAGAAAAATGGCGGGTGAAGTGTCTCAAGGCATGTTATTCGACATTGGTTATGAAGATAAATTGCAACCATGTCTCGCTTGCCCAGAAACAGAAATGCCTAACGGTGCCAGAGCAGGGTAACATGCATAACAAGCAATTTAAGCATTAAAAAAAGGAGCCTCATGGTTCCTTTTTTGTTATGTTCAATTAGCGGGTTAACCACTGTTTAGGGTTTTGAGTCCGGCTATTGCGGCGGATTTCAAAATACAAAGAAGGTCGAGCTTGGCCCCCTGTGTCTCCAGCAAAAGCGATCGTTTCGCCTGCGACAACTTTATCCCCTTCTTTTTTGGTTAAGCTTTGGTTAAAGCCATACAGCGTCATATCCCCTTTACCGTGATCCAGCAATACAACAAGTCCATAGCCACGGAGGTAGTCAGCAAAAACCACTTT
Organism: Vibrio sp. TRT 21S02; assembly: GCF_050113675.1. Taxonomy (NCBI): domain Bacteria; kingdom Pseudomonadati; phylum Pseudomonadota; class Gammaproteobacteria; order Vibrionales; family Vibrionaceae; genus Vibrio; species Vibrio sp. TRT 21S02. The sequence goes on along the minus strand of NZ_JBNJOI010000008.1, from coordinate 11,526 downwards.
CCCGGAATAGACCGCCTTGATTGGCTGCCCGTAGTTGGCGTTAATGACGATACCTTTCCAGTTAATTTGACCTGTTTGACGTGTGCCATAGCTATGTAAAATACGGCCTTTCACTGGCCAAGGCAGTTTGCCTTTGTGGCGTGCTAATCCATTCATCGGTACCGCATTGCGCTTTGCCGCTGCGGCTTTTGCAGCTTTAGCAATTTCAGCTTTTAGGCGCGTTTCGTTGCGGCGCAGCTCCGACAGATACACTTTATCGTTGGAGATGCTTTTCTTGATCTTACCGACGGTTTGTTTTCGCTGGGACTGGGTTTTGGCCAATTGATCGCGTTTGGTGGTCTGCTGGGTTAGCAGCTTATCAATTTGCGCTTTCTCTAATTCCAGTTGGTTGCGGCTGTTATCCAGTTCTCTAACGGTATTTTCTAGTTCATCAATAGCTTGTGCACGCTGTTTAGCAAGGTGCTGAAAATACTGGCTAATACGATCATCTTCAACGCCGTTATTCAACATCTGTGTCGGTGCTTTCGCGCGTTTGGTGACGTAATAGGTTTTTAATAGCTCGGCTAAGTTGTCACTTTGGGTTTGTTTCTGCTCTTCTAATTGACGCACCTTGCCAGAAAGTTTGTTGATGTTGGCATTGGTACGAGCAAGATCGGACTTAGTCTCGCGAATGTCTTTCTCAATTCCATTGATATTCAGTTCATGTTTGCGTAGAGACTTTTGTAACTCATCCAGCTTCTTTTGTTGTGTGCCGAGTGACTGAGTTTGACGAGAGATTTCACCTTTCACTCCTTTAAGTTCATTCGGGGAGGCCGCATGGCTATATGGAATGACAGAACAGGCGCTAAGCAGAATAAAAGTAGTAACAAGCCGTTTTAAGCGCTGCGGGGTTCTGTGGTGTGCCATTGTGGGAAATCTATCCTAACTAATTGAGAGACAGCCAGTATACCCAAAGAAAATCGGTGGAAGAAAGAGTATTGTAAAAACTTGAGGCTTGAGAGAAACAAAAACGCCCAAGCATCTGCTTGGGCGTTTTAAAATCGATAAATCGATTACTTAACTAGTACTTCACCTGTCATTTCTGCTGGGATCTCTAGACCAGTTAGAGACAGCATAGTTGGTGCTAGATCAGACAGTTTACCGCCTTCTTTGAACTCAACGTCTTTGTCACCAACGTAGATTAGCGGTACTGGCAGGTTCGTGTGAGCCGTGTGAGTGCCACCTGTTTCTGGGTCTACCATCATCTCTGCGTTACCGTGGTCAGCCGTGATCAGCATTTGACCACCCACTTCTTCAATCGCAGCAGTTACTTTAGCAACACATGCATCGATTGCTTCGATTGCTTGCTCTGCAGCTTCGTAAACGCCAGTGTGACCAACCATATCTGGGTTCGGGTAGTTACAGATGATAGTGTCGTACTTACCTGACTTGATCGCTGCAACCATTTTCTCTGTTAGCTCTTCAGAGCTCATCTCTGGCTGTAGGTCGTAAGTTGCTACTTTTGGAGAAGCAACAAGTTGACGTTCTTCGCCTTCAAATTCGTTCTCAACACCACCGTTGAAGAAGAAAGTTACGTGCGCGTATTTCTCAGTTTCAGAGATACGTAGCTGAGTTTGGCCTTGCTTAGATAGCCACTCACCGTATGTGTTCTCTAGCGATGCTGGTGGGAATGCGATTGCTAGTGGGATGTCAGCCGCGTATTGCGTTAGCATCACGAAGTTGATTGCTGGGAATACAGCGCGCTCGAAGCCGTCGAATGCAGGTACAAAAGTACGGGTGATTTGACGAGCACGGTCAGCACGGTAGTTCATGAAGATCACTGCATCGCCGTCTGCGATGACTGCATCTTCTTGACCTTCAGCTTTAATTGCTGTCGCTTTAACAAACTCATCGTTTTCATCACGAGCGTAAGCTGCTTCTAGACCTGCTACTGCTGAGTCGAATGTGAATTCTGCTTTAGCTTGAGTTAGAAGATCGTAAGCAACTTGAACGCGATCCCAGTTGTTATCACGGTCCATTGCGTAGTAACGGCCAACTAGAGAAGCCACACGGCCTTTGCCTAGTTTAGCGAATAGCTCGTCGAAGCGTTTTAGCGAATTCTCTGCGCTGCGTGGTGGTGTGTCACGGCCATCTAGGAAGCAGTGTAGGTAAATCTTCTCTGCGCCACGAGCTGCTGCCATTTCAACGGCTGCGTAGATGTGGTCTTCGTGAGAGTGTACGCCACCTGGAGACATAAGACCCATGATGTGTACCGCTTTTTCTGCTTTCACTGCAGCATCGATTGCTTCTACTAGCGCTGGAGTTTCTACAAACTCACCGTCAGCGATAGATTTAGTGATACGAGTTAGGTCTTGGTATACAACACGGCCAGCGCCGATATTTGTGTGGCCAACTTCAGAGTTACCCATTTGACCGTCAGGTAGGCCAACATCCATGCCAGAAGCAGAGATTAGAGTGTTTGGTTTGTTAGCAAACAGGCTATCAAGGAATGGAGTTTTTGCGTTCGCGATTGCGTTGCTTGCTGTATCTTCACGGTGACCGTAACCGTCAAGAATAACTAGAGCCATAGGCTTCTTAGCTGACATAGTAATAACCTCGTCAAATTTTTAAGTAACTGTCGGTCTGAGCGACCTTGAAACAAAACTAGCGTAATTTTACTACACTTTTTAACCAAAACTGTAGGTTAAGATCAAATATTGTTTGCGATTTATTGTTGCAATCTTTCATATTGAAACGCCAATAAATCCTAGTTTAGCGCCATTACCGACAATGATTTGCTTTGTTAACTTCATTCTTATCAAAGTGACAACACAATGAAAGTCGGAATTAACTATTAAATTAATTGCTCTAACTAACCAAAATTGCAGTTCCTGTCACCGCAACGACTGCGCCGAGCCAAGCGTAACGATTTGGCCGTTTTTTGGTGTAGATCCAGAGAATCGGCAACAACATGATAGGGGTAGTGGAGGACAGTAACGCCACCATACCCACATTGCCTTGTTGTAAGGCGTATAGGATTAATGTCATCCCCACTGCCATAGCAAGGAAGCCATTAATCGCCGTAATGGTAAAAATACGTACATTCATTGGTCGGGTCGCTCTAGCGAGACGCGCCCCTGTGAATAAGAATAAGCAGTGTGCAGCAAAAGCGGTGATCATACGCATTGCGGATGCTGCCACGGGGTCAATGGCTGTTTGCATTACAGGTTTAGCGATAATGCCACCAAGGGCTTGGCAGAGGGCGGCGATTAGCCCTAACGAAATACCGACCCATACATGGCCTTTAATTGTTTCCAGTTTATTTTCTGTTTGTCCTTTTCGGCCAAAAAAGATTGCAGTAAGAACGCCAGAAAAGACCAGTGCGGCTCCAAGTAGCTCCATCGAGGTCATGCTTTCACTAAACAGAAAGTAACCCAAAACAGCGGAAAATACAGCGTGGCATGAGAATAGCAGCCCCGCTTGGCGTGGCCCCATGCGGTTAAGGCAAGCAAAGAGTGCGGTGTCACCGACAAAGATCCCGATAAATCCAGAGAGCATCATGGCTGAAATTGCACTGACTTCAACACTGCTCCAGCCACCGGTATACAGTGCCATCAATGATAAAATAATTGAGGTGCACCCCATGCGCCATCGGCTATATGCAAAGGTACCTAGGTGCTGAGCTGGGACGACGGAAAGTAAACTTGCAGCGGCCCAAAGAAAGGCGGCGCCTAATGCAAGCCATTCATAACCCATGATGTGTTCATCCTTGATAAAGCGAAATGATTCTAGCTATCAATATGCCTGAAAATAGTAGAGATACCAATAAATAACGGGCCGTTATGGCCCGTTAAGTTAGTAAAGAAAAGCGCTAAACCTTAAATCGGCCGACTTCTTCGCGCATTGAGTGCGCTGAGTCATACATCTCTTGCGCACTGCTGCTGCTTTGGGTAGCTTGTAGCGCGAGGGTATCAGAGGCATCTTTAATGCCTTGTGTATTGCGGCTGATGTCTTCACTTACTGCGCGCTGCTCCTCTGCGGCGCTGGCGATCTGCAAGGCCATATCATTGATTTCATTAATAGCACTTGTGATCTCTCCTAGGCTTTCAAAGGCTTGTTGAGCGTATTCCACACTGTTGTCCGCAAGGTGGGTACTGGTCTGCATGCTTGAAACGGCTTGCTTGGTATTATTCTGCAGCGTTTCTATCATGGTGCGGATCTCTTCTGTCGAGCCGTGGGTACGCTGACTTAACACGCGAACTTCATCTGCCACGACGGCGAAACCTCGTCCTTGTTCACCTGCACGAGCGGCCTCGATCGCGGCATTAAGTGCCAACAGGTTGGTTTGTTCTGCGATTTCTTGAATGGTTGATAAGATTTGATTGATGCTTTGTGTGTTGCTCTCCAGTTCTGTAATGATGCTCGATGCATTGGTAACTTGCTCTGCCAATTTGACGATGGCGGAGCGGTTTTCTTGAATAACACTTTGACCATTTTCACATGCAGAAGCGGAGCTTTGTGAGGCGCTTGCTGTCAGCTCTGCGTGACTAGCCACTTCCGCTGCTGTTGCCGACATTTCATGGATAGCGGTTGCGATCTGATTTACGTCGTTCTGCTGCTCCTCTACTTTTTGTGACGCTTGTGCAGAGAGTTGGTTGGCGCTTTCGGCTTGTGATGCGAGATGATTACTGTGTTCGATGATGCTTTTGAGCATGCTTTGCATCTGTGACAAGAACTGGTTGACGTGCTTGGCGAGCTCGCCGATTTCATCCATCCGTTCAATCTTGATGCGTTGAGTCAGATCCCCCTCACCTTGGGATAAAGTGCGCAATGCATCAGACAGAGTTTGAAGAGGAAGTAACAAGCGAGTGATCACCCAAGTGCTGGCTGATGCAATCACTAAATAGAGGATGAGTGATGCAATTGCAGTGAACTGGATTTGCTCTGAGACGGAAGCAAACGCCAACTCTTTGTCTACCACAATTGCTAGTGACCAATCGGTATCTGGCACGTTTGCAACGTAAACAAGCTTGTCGCCTTGCTCAGGCCAAGTTACGGTTGCTAAGTCGCGTTGATTTTGTAGCGCTTTCATTCGCTCAGGTGTCAATGCTTGGTTGATTGATGTTAGCGGTTTTTGGCTGGCGGCCTCATCCTGATAAGCGACGATATTATTGTTACCGTCCACCAACAAAGCAAATCCATCATTATCAAGGCTGACATTTAACACTTCTTTGATGATATTCGTGACGGGAAGGTCTGCTGCCAACACCCCTTGTTTGTTACCAGAAAATGCTTTAGCAAAGCTCACTACGATACTGCCGTCAAAATCTTGATAAGGCTCAGTAATGATGAGTCCAGGTTTTTCCATCGCATCTTGGTACCAAGGACGAGTGCGAGGGTCGTAATCGGCAGGCCAGTCTTCCGTTTTATCACCATAAGCGATGGAACCATCGGAAAAGCCTGCATACACCGAAAGAAACTGGCCAGAACGTTTGGTCAAAAGCATCTCGCGATCGGCATTGTCAGCATTGAGAATAATATCTTCATTGGTCAGCATCATCTGGCTACGGATGGCTAACCAGTCACTAATATAACGTGTGGTTGCTTGACTGACATTGGAAACTTCACCGCTTAAGGCGGAGGTGGTTTCTTGCTTTAATTGACTAACTGAAATCCATGCTTGAACGCCGCTTACAATGGCAATAATGATAGCGATAGCAATTTGTATCTTAAATTTGATGGTACTTCTCATGGCCTTCCCTTTACATACAGACAACAACAGAGAACGTTTATAAAAGCACTTTTTACTAGTTGATTAGACTAGATGTATAACTGTGCTCAATATAAAGACGTGGTTATGATACGCCTGAGTCGACGGTTATCTGGATGCTATAAAAATAAACTATGGAATTATTTGATCTGCTTATCCATTCAACGAATTGACTGGTCTAGGAAGGTGATGATTATTAATATTTATTATGGGAGTGTGACGCCCTACCCAAATTTTGGGTAGGGTATCGAGTGCGGTTAATGGAGTAAAAATACAGCTAAGTAAACAAGCAGCAGCCCAATAACACCGATTATGATGCCGGTTTTTGCCATGTCTTTGCTTTCGATAAGACCCGTCGAGTAGGCCAGTGAATTCGGTGGGGTTGATACGGGTAAGATCATGCCGAGAGATGCGGAGAAGGCGACAACCACCAACAAGCTCTGTAAGCCACCAAACTCGACGAGACTAGGCATGGATGCACCAATGGCGGCAGCAATGGGCATTAGCAAGTTTGCGGTCGCGGTGTTGGACATAAAATTCGCCATTAACCAACATACAATAGATAACGTGATAATGACGGCTGCCGGTGAAAGTGATTCATAGTCAATGGCATGTGCAAGCGCGACGGCAAGCCCCGTTTTGTCGAGGGCAATCCCTATCGCAATACCCCCCGCAACTAACCAGAGTACATCCCAGTTGATCTGCTTTAATTCTGTCTTGCCCATAATGCCTGTTAACGTGAACACGGCCAGCGGAATAATGGAAACCACATAAGTATTCATTCCATGTAGTTTCGTGGTCATCCAAAGCAAAATCGTGGCCGAAAAGGTGGCATAAACCACGATAGCCCGCCAATTACGCTGAAACTTTCCGTCCAGTTTGAGCGCCATGTGTTGCTGTTGGGATGGAAACAGCTTCTGCAACAGCAACCAAGCTATAGCCAACTGTACCGTGACAAAAGGTAGGCCCATAATCATCCAGCTCAGAAAATCAATGCTGTTTTCACCAGTAAGGTATTGCAATGCAATCGCGTTAGGTGGCGTACCGATTGGGGTGGCGATCCCGCCAGTGTTCGCTGCGATGGGGATACACAACACTAATGCTTTAATGCCTAAATCCCCTTTGGGCGCGGAAGCCACAATAGGGCCGAGTAGTGCAAGCATCATGACCGTGGTGGCTGTATTGGACATAAACATAGAAAATACGGCGGTAATTAGCATTAATCCAAGCATGATGAACTTGGGTTGGGTACCAAAGGGTTTCAGTAATACGCGAGCAAGGTTGTTGTCGAGTTGGTATTTGGAAGCGGCTATGGCCAGTGCAAACCCACCCATGAATAAGATAATGATGGGTGAGGAGAAGGCGCTAAAAATATCGGTGTATTTGATTAACTCGCCTAAATCATGACCTGTGGGTGGAGTGCGAAACCAATGCAACCCTTTATCTGAAATCATTACCAATTCCAGTGCGATGATCAGGATAGATGTAGCAAAAACCGGGACAGGTTCAAGTACCCATAACAAGGCTGCAAGAAGAAAGATCGCCAACAATCGGTGCTGAATTAAAGTGAGATCGTCGATAGGGATGGCATCGATGGGCAGCATGAGAAGCAGCAAAGGCAACCCAAAGCAGATTGCGAGTTTGAACAGTATGGCAGCATCGATTTTGGGCATAAGCAACACCGAACAAGAGAAGATAATTGCTAGATTAATCGAGATGGATTTTGCCTTCCTCGACGAGAGTTAGAGTTTTGAAAAATAATAAAATTTGTTGTTAATGGTTTGTTTTTCGTCAATAAAAAAGGCCTTGCTTAGCAAGGCCTTTAAAGTTCAGTCGACGTGTTATTCTGCTTGTTCGGTGCTGGCGTCTTGTTGCTCGATAGCTTGGTGGGCGTAAGGAGTTCCCATCACTGTGGCTTGATTGAGCTGCATGCTGTTGTCGAAGCATACACTGCCTTTCGCAAACAGGTTGATGACGGTTGAACCGAGTTTAAAGCGGCCCATTTCTTCGCCTTTCTTCAACACCACAGCGTTGTTGCCATCAGCTGGGTAATCCCAACGATAAACCGTATTACCACGTGGTGGTGTTACGGTTCCTGCCCAAATAAGCTCGATACTGCCTACAATCGTTGCACCTACCAAAATTTGCGCCATAGGGCCAAACTTGGTGTCAAAAATACAGACGACGCGTTCATTGCGAGCAAAAAGATTTGGGACATTTTCTGCCGTCAGTGGGTTTACAGAGAACAGATCACCAGGGATGTAAATCATTTGACGTAGCACACCATCACAAGGCATGTGTACACGGTGGTAATCACGAGGTGACAGATAAAGCGTCGCAAATTCACCATCTGCAAATTCTTCTGCAAGTTTATTGTCGCCACCAAGTAGCTCAAGCACTGTGTAATCGTGTCCTTTAGCTTGGATCAACTTACCGTCTTGGATCGGGCCAAATTGGCTTACACATGCGTCGGCTGGGTGAGTAATGAGTTGCTCGCCTTCAGCGATAGGACGCGCCCCGTCTTTGAGCTCGCGAACGAAAAATTCGTTGAACGTCTTGAAGTAAGCCGGATCTGAATGTTGGGCCTCTTCCATGTTGACGTTGTATTGTTTGATGAACCAGCGAATGATGGCGGTGGTCAGACTGCCTGCTTTTGCAGAAGCCAATTTACCCACCAGTCGGGTTAGCCCGTGTTGTGGGAGCCAATATTGCAGTCCAACTTTAAACTTATCCATGGTTACAATTCCAATGTTAACGTTATGCTTACTTTTGGGCGCGAGATACTACTCAACTTTTGTGCAAAAGTCAGTACTTACCGTAGAGCTTTTACTTAAGACTTAAAGATCTGCTTTCTTGTTGCGTGAGTATTGGCGATTGGCTTTCACTTCGACCATGCTCTCTAAAATTCGGTGGTAGTTTTCAAAACGAATTTCACTGATTTCACCGTTCTCTACCGCTTCTCGCAATACGCAGCCTGGATCATCTAAGTGTTTACAGTCTCTAAACTTACAGCCGCCTAAATAAGGTTTGAACTCAACAAATGCCTTGGTGACTTCTTCTGCTTCAAGGTGCCACAAGCCAAACTCTCGAACGCCTGGTGAATCGATAAGATCGCCACCACTAGGGATGTGGTACAAACGTGAAGCTGTTGTTGTGTGCTGACCTAAACCGGAGTTTTCCGATACTTCACCTTCTTCAACGTTCAGCTCAGGCAGTAGCGCATTGACGAGGCTTGATTTCCCAACCCCTGATTGACCCACAAAGATATTAATGCGGTCGGTCAACTGCGCTTCTAGCTCTGGAATGCCTTCACTTGTTTGTTTACTCACCAACAGCACTTTGTATCCGATCGCTTCATAATCGCTCAGCCAGTCTTGATACATCTCTAACTGCTCTTGATCCAATAAGTCGATTTTATTGAGAACAATCAACGGTGCAATACCAAGCACTTCGGATGCAACCAGATAGCGATCAATGATATTTAGAGAGAGTTCTGGAAGCACGGAAGAAACAATCACCATTTGATCAACGTTTGCAGCGACGGGCTTTAAGCCATCATAGTAATCGGGGCGTGTTAATATGGAAGTTCTAGGCTCTACCGCCTCAACCACGCCGGAGATCCCAGCCATAGACTCAAGGCCAGGACGCCACAGGACTTTATCACCAGAAACCAGCGTCTCGATACCTCGACGTAAGTTACAGCGATGAATTTCTTGGGTTTCGTTATCTTCGATATCGGCGTGTTGACCAAAACGTGTGATGACTAGGCCAGATTTGCTGCCACCCAGCATGGACTCATCCCATTGGACGGTCTCTTCTTGCTTGAGCTTACGTTTTTGGTTACTGCGCACACGTCGCACTTGACCTTTGGTCAACTTTTTCTTCTTTGCCACAATTCTCTACTTTGCAGTTATCGCTAATCAATAGATTGCACTGATGTGATGGTGCGAGTCGTTACGCATCAGCAAAACTATCTTGGGTATTCGAATTTGGGTATAGTACCTTTTTTATGAGTAAACAAATAGGCAACGATTTATGTCCTTTAGTGATCAGAACTTAATTTGGATTGATCTGGAGATGACAGGGTTGGACCCGGAAACCCACAAAGTAATTGAAATTGCGACCATAGTGACAGACAGCGAACTGAACGTGCTTGCAGAGGGACCAGTACTTGCTATCCATCAACCAGAAGAAGAACTGGCAAAAATGGACGAGTGGTGTACGACGACTCATACTGGCAGTGGATTAGTTGAGCGTGTGAGAGCAAGTCAGGTGACAGAAGCACAAGCTGTCACTGAGACCATTGAATTCCTTAAGAAATGGGTTCCTGAAGGAAAGTCGCCAATCTGTGGCAATAGTGTAGGTCAAGATCGCCGCTTCCTATACAAACACATGCCGGAACTCGAGCAATACTTCCATTACCGTTACATTGATGTCAGTACCCTTAAAGAGTTGACGCGTCGTTGGCAGCCAGAAGTGTTAGATGGGTTCTCTAAGCAAGGGAGCCACCTTGCATTAGATGACATCCGAGAGTCTATTGCCGAGCTGAAGTACTATCGTCAGACAATATTCTCGATTTAAGCGTATTAACGTTGATTGAAGCCAGCCCATTCGGTGCTGGCTTTTTTCATTATGGGACGGGTAAAAAGGCGAACTGAGCCACGCCATGGACCACTTTCGTGATACTTCGATTGGTGCTGTCTGCCACGATCAATGCCATCATATCTTGCACCATCACCATTTTTGCAAACAAGCGATCAAAGCTGGTGTCGTATTCGGTTTCGCTCATTCGGTTACTGAGTAAAAAAAGCTCACCATTGCTATCTCGGCGTTTATAGAGTCGCCAAACAAAAATTTCGATGTTTCTGGCGCTGTTATACAAGGCTTGTTCATCGAGTGAGTCGAGAATAAAAAACTCTTGCTGGTGGTTGTAGGAGCGACGCAACATTTCGGTTAAGCCTACAATCACGGCAAACACTCTATCGCCTTCAAACGTTTCATCAAATCCTAATAGAATGGCATCGACACCCGTTTTACCATTCAATTCATCGAAAACCAGCTTGGGAAGAGTAAGTTCTTCGGCTGGGCCAAAAATTTGTAACAGGCGATCATCGATGGTTTTTCCTGGTGACTTTTTTAGCTGATTGGGGTTACGAACATAGAGTTTTCGAGTGAGGGTCTCCATCATTTCTTTTTGTTGTTTTGCATGGACATCCATGACAAAGTCGATATCACTCTTACCAAGGTTTCTTACCGGTTTTGGAATAGAGGAACACCCGCTAAGCAAAAAGACAAGGCAGGTGAGTAGCAAAAAAGAATAGTGGGTCATTGTGCTAAAAAATCGAACCATGATAGCTGTTTAGATGTCCTATTCATTACGTCAAAAAATATGATGCTACGGTTGTTATAACGTAAAAGAGCCGCTGTGAGCCAGAATCTAGCTCAGAGTGATCGGCGATTTGTGTGTTTTGCTCGCATTTAGTTGATGAGAAAGAAAGATTTTTGGGTGTAAGATCACCGTGTTCATAATGGTATTAATCGATGTCTTTGAAGGATGTAAAGTCTTGTTGATTAGGAAATATACGGTTTTGTGTGCTTTTTCATCAATCAGAGAAAAAATAGATTTTTTTTGCTAGAAGGACTTGCATCACAAAAAAATGCTCTTATAATTCGCAGCCCTAAACGACGGAAACGTTGTTGATGCGACACTAGCTCAGTTGGTAGAGCGCAACCTTGCCAAGGTTGAGGTCACGAGTTCGAACCTCGTGTGTCGCTCC